>CAXTBU010000017.1:4351-26332 GCA_964242885.1 uncultured Actinomycetales bacterium | reverse complement strand
GACGCCTGGACCGCCCGCGTCCCCTGACGCCGTGACGCCGTGGCGCCGCCCTGACGTCGCAGCCCTCAGCCGCTGCCGCGCCGCGGGAAGGCCCGCCGGCCCAGCAGCACCCCGGCCCCCCCGGCGGCGACCGCGGCGGCCGAGGCGAACGGCAGGGCGCCCAGTGCGCCGCCGTCCACGAACACCCCACCGGCCGCGGCGCCGGCGGCGATGCCGACCTGGAACGCGACGACGTACACCGACGAGGCCAGGTCGGCGCTGCCGCCGGCCACCCGCAGCACCCCGGCCTGCAGGCAGATCGGCACCGCGGTGAAGCCCGCGCCCCAGAGCAGGACCGCGACCAGGCTGGCCGCGGGCGTGGTGCCGGCGAGCCCGAGCCCGGCCAGCGACGCGGCCAGGGCCCCCACACACGCCAGCGTCGTCGCCCGCGGCCGCGCGTCCAGGACCCGCCCGACCGCCACGACGGCCAGGGCGCCGGCCAGGCCGAAGCCGAGCAGCACCGCGGACAGCGCGGTGCCCGACGCCCCGACGCCGCGCCGGACCACCAGCGTGATGAACGTGTACGAGGCGAAGTGGCCGACGACGACCACCAGCGTCGTCGCGCACAGGCCGACCAGCGACCGGTTCCGGAGCGCCGGCCCGAGCACGGCGAGCGCGGCGGCGCCCGGTCCGCGCGGCCCGGTCCCGGCGTCGGCCCCCGGCAGGCCGCCCGGCCGCGGGAAGGCGGGGAGCACGGCGCGCAGGACGACGGCGCACAGGGCCGCTACCACGGCGAGCACGGCGGCCGCGGTCCGCCAGCCGACGGCCGAGCCGAGCGCCGAGGTGAGGGGGATCCCGCCCACCAGCGCGACGGAGTTGCCGAGGAACACCGCGGCGGTCGCCCGGCCGGCCCGGCCCGGCCGGACCAGGCTCGCCGCGACCGGCGCGAGCACCGACCAGAAGACCCCGTGGCCCAGCGCGCCGACGAGCCGGCCGGCCAGCACGGTGCCGTAGTCGGGCGCGACGGCCACCAGCAGGTTCGACAGCGCCAGCGCCGCGACGGCGACCGCCACCAGCGCCCGCCGCGGCACCCGGGCGGTGAGCACCACGACCGGGATGGCCGTGACCGCGACGAGGACGGCGTAGACGGACAGCAGCCGGCCGACCGCCGCCTCCCCCACCGCCAGCCCGGCCGCCATCTGCGGCAGGACGGCCGCCGGGAAGGTCTCGCTGGTGACGTAGACGAACGCCGCGGCGGCAAGTGCCGCCAGCCGCAGCCGGACAGCGGTCGCGGGGCGCACGGGACCGACACTGCCCTACCGGCGGTCGGGCCCCGGTCGCCCGGGCGCACAGCCAGACCCCCCGCAGCAGAGCCGGGCGCGTCCCCCGCCGGTGCTGCGGCTGCCGTTCTCGGGCAGAACCCGTCACCATGGACGGGTGACCGACTTCCGCCTCGCCCGGGCCGAGGAGACCCGCCTGGAATCCGGGTGCCCCGCGTTCGCCGACTTCCACGCGCTGGTCTGGCGGACGCTGGACCTGATCACCGCGGGCCGGTCGGTCCCGGCGGAGCGGGTCGAGGCGTGGATCGCCGACGGGTCGGTCGTCTCCCGGCTCAACGGGCTGTTCGAGACGCCGACCGAGCTCGCCGACACCGAGCTGATGGTCGAGTTCCTGCAGACCCGGTTCGGCCAGGTGGACATCCGCGACCGCGGCAACGGGCTGAGCCGCCTGCTGGCGGTGCTGATCACCGGCGAGGAGGCCCTGCTCAGCCTCTACAAGACCCGGCTGGCCTGACTCCCGCGCCAGCGCGCTACCCACCCGGCGACCGCTAGCGTCCTCCCGTGGGACCCGTGTCGTTGATGCTCGTCCGGCACGGTGAGAGCGTCGGCAACGTCGCCCGCGAGCGCGCGCTGGCCGCCGGCGCCGAGGAGATCGACATCCGGCAGCGCGACGCCGACGTCCCGCTGTCCGCGCGCGGGGAGGACCAGGCCGACGCCCTCGGCCGCTGGCTGGCCCTGCTGCCCGCCGACGCCCAGCCCGAGTCGCTGTGGACGTCCCCGTACGTCCGGGCCGCCCGGACCGCGCACATCGCGCTGCGGGCCGGCGGGCTGGACCTGCGGCCGGTACTGGACGAGCGGCTGCGCGACCGGGAGCTCGGCGTCCTGGACCGGCTCACCACCGCCGGGGTCGACGCCCGGTTCCCGGACGAGGCCCGCCGCCGGCGCCACCTGGGCAAGTTCTACTACCGCCCGCTGGGCGGGGAGTCCTGGGCCGACGTCGCCCTGCGCGTGCGCTCGCTGCTGGCCGACCTGGACCGGCTCGAGCCCGGCCGCCGGGTGGCGCTGGTCGCCCACGACGCCGTCGTGCTGCTGGTCCGCTACGCCTGCGAGGGCCTGACCGAGGCCGCGCTGATGGAGATCGAGCAGGCCACCACGGTCGCCAACACCGGCGTCACCTGCCTGCAGCGGCCGACCGGCGACGGCCGGTGGGAGCTGGCCTCCTTCAACGGCACCGACCACCTGCCGCGGACCGGGGCAGCGTGAAGTTCACCGACGGGCTCTGGCGCCTGCGCGACGGCGTCACCGCCCAGTTCGCGACCGAGGTCCGCGACGTCGAGGTCGGCGACGCGACCGTGACGCTGTACGCCGCGACGAGGCCGGTGCGCACGCGCGGGGACACGCTGAACGCGGCGCTGGTCACGATCCGGCTGTGGTCGCCGGCGCCCGGGGTGCTCGGGATGGAGACCACCCACCACGCCGGGGCGCCGTCCCGCGGCCCGGACTTCGCGCTGGCCGCCGACCCGGCGACCGACGCCCGGGTCAGCCGGGACGGCACGCTGGTCCGGCTGACCTCCGGCGCGCTGTCCGTCGAGGCCGACACCGACCCCGGAGCACCGTTCTCACTCGCCTTCCGGTCCGGGGGCCGGCTGCTGACGTCGATCGGCGCGAAGGGCACCGGGTTCGCGACCACCGGCACCGGCACCCACCACGTGCTGACCCGGCTCGGCCTCGCGGTCGGCGAGCACGTGTACGGCCTGGGCGAGCGGTTCACGCCGTTCGTCCGCAACGGCCAGGTCGTCGACCTGTGGCAGGCCGACGGCGGCACGACGAGTGAGCAGGCCTACAAGAACGTTCCGTTCTACCTCTCCGACCGGGGGTACGGCGTCTTCGTCGACGACCCGGGTCCGGTGTCGTTCGAGATCGGCTCGGAGATCGTGTCCCGGGTCCAGGCCAGCATCGCGGGCCAGTCGCTGCGGGTGCTGGTGATCGACGGCCCGACGCCGAAGAACGTGCTCCGTCGCTACACCGGGCTGACCGGACGGCCGGCGCTGCCGCCGGCGTGGTCGTTCGGGCTGTGGTTGTCCACGTCGTTCACCACCGACTACGACGAGGACACCGTCACCGCTTTCCTCGACGGCATGGCCGAGCGCGGCATACCGGTGTCGGTGTTCCACTTCGACTGCTTCTGGATGCGCGAGTACCGGTGGTCGGACTTCACCTGGGACCCGGCGGTGTTCCCCGACCCGGCGGGGATGCTCGCGCGCCTGCACGAGCGCGGGCTGCGGGTGTGCGTGTGGATCAACCCCTACATCGCCCAGCGATCCGCGCTGTTCGCCGAGGGGGCGCGGCTGGGTCACCTGCTGCGGCGGCCGGACGGCTCGGTGTGGCAGACCGACGAGTGGCAGGCCGGGATGGCGCTGGTCGACTTCACCAGCCCGGACGCGTGCGCCTGGTACGCCGGGCACCTGAGAGCACTGCTCGACTCCGGCGTCGACTGCTTCAAGACCGACTTCGGCGAGCGGGTGCCGACCGACGTCGCCCCCGCCGACGGCTCTGACCCGGTCCGGCTGCACAACGTCTACGCCCAGCTCTACAACAGGGTCGTCTTCGACCTGCTGCGGGACACCCGCGGCGAGGGTGACGCGGTCGTCTTCGCCCGGTCGGCCACCGCCGGCGGGCAGCAGTTCCCGGTGCACTGGGGCGGGGACAGCGACTCCAGCTACGACTCGATGGCCGAGACGCTGCGCGGCGGTCTGTCGCTGGCGCTGTCCGGGTTCGGCTTCTGGAGCCACGACATCGGCGGCTTCGAGGGCACCCCCGACCCGGACCTGTTCACCCGCTGGCTGGCGTTCGGGCTGCTGTCCTCGCACAGCCGGCTGCACGGCAGCGACTCCTACCGGGTGCCGTGGGCGTTCGGCGAGCAGGCTGTCGCGGTCGCCCGGGAGATGGTCGCGCTCAAGTGCCGGCTGATGCCGTACCTGTACCGAGCTGCCGTCGAGGCGGCCGTCGACGGGGTCCCGGTCCTGCGCCCGATGCTGCTGGAGTTCCCCGACGACCCGACCTCGGCGTTCACCGACCGCCAGTACCTGCTGGGCCCGGACCTGCTCGTGGCGCCGGTGTTCGACGCCGGCGGGGAGGTCACCTACCACCTGCCGCCGGGCCGGTGGACGTCGCTGCTCACCGGGCAGGAGGTGACCGGGCCGGGGTGGCGGCGGGAGCGGCACGACCCGGCGAGCCTGCCGCTGCTGGTCCGGCCGGGAGCGGTGCTCCCGATCGGCGCCGTGCAGGACCGCCCGGACTACGCGTTCGCGGACGGGGTCACCCTGCACCTGTTCCGCCCGGACGCGCCCGGTCCCGGCAGCCCGGGAGTCGCCGCCCGGGACGTGGTCACCGAGGTGCCGGACGAGCAGGGGTTCCTCGCGGCGCGGTTCGTCACCCGGTGGTCCGGGCCCACCGTCACGGTCGAGCCCGACACCGAGGCACCGTGGTCGCTGGTGCTGCGCGGGGTCCCCGCGGTCGCCGACGTGCGCGGCGGGTCGGCCCGTGCCACCGCCGAGGGCACGGCGGTGGTCCCCGACGACCCCGGCGCGACGGTGGTCGTCACCATCGCCGGCAGCGACCCGTCGACAGTCGAGGAGCGGACGCCATGACCGACCAGCCGGGAGCGCGGCAGGCAGCGACCGTTCTGGGTGAGCACCGCTTCGTGTCGCTCACCACGTTCCGCCGCACCGGCGTCGCCGTCTCGACCCCGGTCTGGATCGCCCGGGACGGGGACGCGCTGGTGGTGGTCACGCCCGCGGACAGCGGCAAGGTCAAGCGGCTGCGCAACGACCCCCGCGTGCAGCTGCGCCCGTGCAGCCGCACCGGAACGGTCGCCCCGGGTACCCAGCCCGTCGACGGCGTCGCCGAGATGGTCGCCGACGAGACGACCGCGGCACGCCTCACCGACCTCGTCCGGGCGAAGTACGGCCTGGAGTACCGGGTCACGATGCTGATCGAGCGGGTCGCGGCGCGACGGCAGAAACCGCGGGTGCTGCTGCGGATCAGCCTCGACGGCTGACGGGACGGCTGACCGGTCGCCTCCGCCGGCGGGTCAGACGAACGTGTGGCCGCCGTCGATCGACAGCGTCTGGCCGGTCACCCAGGACGCCTGCTCGCCGGCGAAGAACCGGACGCCGTGCGCGATGTCCTCGGGTGTGCCCAGCCGGCGCAGCGCGATACCGGCGACCAGCTCGGCCTGGCCGGCCGGACCGTAGGACTCCCACTGCCGCCGGGTCGTCGGGTTGGACAGGACGAAGCCGGGCGCGACGCAGTTGACGGTGATCCCCCACGGGCCGAGCTCGTGGGCGAGCTGCCGGGTCAGCGCGATCTGCCCGGCCTTGGCGCTGGCGTAGGCCTGGATGCCGGTGAGACTCACCGTCCGGCCGGCGCCGGAGGAGATGGTGACGATCCGGCCCCAGCCCTGCTGCTTCATCGCGGGCACGACCGCGCGGGCGCAGTGGAACGCGCCGGTGAGGTTGGCGTCGAGAACGGCGTGCCAGTCGGCGTCGGTCACGTCCTCGACCGGCACGTGCGTCTGTCCGCGCACTCCACCGGCGCAGTTGACCAGCACGTCGAACGGCCCGGCGCGCGCAACGTACTCGCCGACCGCATCGCCGTCGGTCACGTCGACGGCAGCCACGGCCTCCCCGGCGTCGACGTCGATCCCCCGGACGTCCATGCCGTCTGCGCGCAGGCCGGCGACGATTGCAGCGCCGATGCCCTGCGCGGCGCCGGTGACCAGGGCGGTCCGCAGCGGGCCGGTCACCGGTCGCTCCCGGTCGGGGCACCGGTGGTCCCGGCGAGGACCGCCTCGGCTGCGGCGGCGACCGCGAGCAGTGCTCCGTCGGCACCGTGGCGGGCGGCCAGCTGCAGGCCGATCGGCAGACCCGGCGAGGGAACCGGCAGCGTCAGCGCGGGGTGGCCGGTCAGGTTGTACGGGCCGCTGAACCGGCCCTCGGCGGAGTCGTCGCCGAACGGCGGGTCCTGCTCCGGCGCGACGTAGGGGACGGCCGGGCCGGCGAGCACGTCGACCCCGGCCAGGTCGGCGTCCACCGCCGCCGCGAGCTCGACGCCCGCCGCCAGCGCCGAGCGGTACCGGTCCGCGCCGATCGCGGCGCCCGCGTCGAGCACCGCCAGTGTTCCCGGGCCGTACCAGGGACGCAGCCCCGGCAGCCGGTCGGCGTGCACCGCCGCCGCCTCGTGCAGCACCACGTCGGCGAGCACCCGCTCGACCGCGGCACCGTCGCGCGCCCAGCCCGCGTCCACCTCGACCAGCCGCCACCCGGCCGCCGCCAGCGCCTCCAGCGCTCCGATCGCCGCGGCCCGCACCTCCGCGGTGACCGACGGGTCGTCCAGGTGCCCGCGCAGCACGCCGACCGTCGGGAGGCCCGGCAGCCGGACCGGCGACGCGAGCCCCGGCCGGTCGGCGAGGACCGAGAGCAGCAGTCGCGCACCGGCGACGTCCGCGGCGATCGGCCCGACGGCGTCACAGGTCGCGGACAGCGGGAACACGCCCTCGACCGGCACCAGCCCGCGCGTCGGCTTCAGCCCCACCACGCCGCAGTACGACGCGGGGATGCGGATGGACCCTCCCGTGTCCGTGCCGACCGCGACCGGCACCGCGCCGGCGGCCACCAGCGCCGCGGACCCACCGGAGGAGCCGCCCGAGGTCCGGCTCGGGTCGTGCGGGTTGCGGGTGTCCCCCACCGCGGGGTGCACCGCTCCGGCCGCGTACTCCAGGCACTGGCTGACGGCGAGCACCTCCGCGCCGGCCGCGCGCAGCCGGGCGACGACGGGGGCATCCGCCTGCGCCGGCACGTACTCCGGCAGCGTCGAGCCGTACCGGGTGACCACCCCGGCCACCGAGACGATGTCCTTGACGGCCACCGGCACCCCGGCCAGCACCCCGGTGGCGGACCGCTCCGGAACGGCGACCGTGTCCGCCACCGCGTTCAGCGGCCGGCCGAGCCGCTCGACCCGCTCGGCGGCGGCCAGCAGGTCCAGGGTCGACGGCTCGCAGCGGCGGCGGCCGTCCTCGATCGCGTGCACGAGCGCCACCAGGGAGCCGAGCAGCCGCGCACCGCCGGTCGCCAGAAGTGGCCCGAAGTGGGCGTCCACCTCGGTCGGGCGGTGCCGGACGACGAGGTCGCGGTGGATGCCGCTGTGGGTCTTCGCCGAGCCCCGGTTGAACTCCGCCAACCGGCCCAGCGACCCGGCCAGGTCGCGCGGGTCGAACCCGTCGAAGGCCATCGGCTCGGTCGGCGCGCGGTCCAGCACGTCCCGGCTCAGGGCGAGCAGCAGCGGGGTCCGGGCCGGGTCGGCGAGCACGTCGGCGATCGGCTGTCCGGACAGCGCCGTCGCGTACAGCCAGGCGCCGTAGGCGAGCTTCGCCCACTCGAAACCGAGGATCGCGTCGGTCACCTCCACGTCGGGCACGTCCGCGGCGAACGCCCGCGCGCGGTCGCTGATCGTCCCGTCCAGCTCGCCGACCCGGAACGCGGCCCGGTTGCCGCGCAGGATCCGGCCCGGACCGAGCACGTCGGCGCCGAAGTTGACGAACGCCGGCAGCACCGCGGCCCGGCCGAGCTCGGCGGCGATCACGTCGGCGGTCAGGCCGTTCTGCAGGGAGACCACGTGCGACCCGCCGGACAGCCTGCCCCGTAGCGACCGGGCCGCGGCCGCGGTGTGGTGGGCCTTGACCGCCAGCAGCACGACGGCGTCGATCCGCTGCGGCAACGCGTCGGGACCGACCGCGGTGACCGGGACGGTGAACTGCTCCACCGGGCCCTCGATCGTCAAGCCGGACTGGTTCATCGCCTCGACCTGTTCGCGGTCGGCGTCGCAGAAGACCACCTCGTGGCCGTCGCGGACCAGGCCCGCCCCCACCGTCCCGCCGATCGCCCCCGAGCCGAGGACCAGGTAGCGCCGCATCCGCCGGACGATACGGGGTCGAGCCATCAGAGCGGTGCTCTCGCCCTGAGCCGTCGGGCCCGGTGGCGGCGGCATCACGGCCACTACGCTGCCGACCCCGGGCAACCCGCCTACCGGCCCGCGGTCCTCGACGGTCAGGAGACGACAGCGTGAAGGTGTTCCTCAGCAGCGACATGGAAGGCACCGCCGGCATCGTCGACTGGGCCCAGTGCATCGGGGAGTCCGCGGAGGCCGTGGCCGGCCGGGCCCTGCTACTGGCCGAGGTGAACGCCGCCATCGAGGGCGCGCTGGCCGGTGGCGCCACCGAGGTGGTCGTCAACGACTCGCACTCGACGATGCGCAACCTGCCCGCGGACCAGCTCGCCGGGCAGGCCAGCTACGTCTCCGGCGCGGGCAAGCCGCTGTACATGATGCAGGGACTGGACGACAGCTTCGACGCGGTGCTCTACGTCTCCTACCACTGCTCGGTCGGCGCGCCGGCGAACCTGTCGCACACGTACAACCCGTCCGCGTTCGCCGAGGTCCGGCTGAACGGGACCGTCACCGGCGAGGCGGGACTCAACGCCCTGGTCGCCGCCCACCACGGAGTCCCCGTCGTGCTGGTCACCGGCGACACCGTCGCCTGCGCCGAGACCGCGGAGCTGCTGCCGGGCGTGCACCAGGCGGTGGTCAAGGAACCGGTCAGCCGCAACGCCGCACACAGCCTGCACCCGGTCCGCGCGCGAGCACTGATCCGCGAGACGGCGCAGGCCGCGGTCGCCGCGGCCGGGACGATCGCGGCCCCGGACTTCGGCGGCGAGGTGACCCTGGACATCGACCTGCGCACGACCGACGTGGCCGAGACGGCAACCTGGGTGCAGCGGGTCGAGCGCACCGGTCCGCGGTCGATCCGGCTGCAGGACACCGACCTGCTGCGGCTGTTCCGCACCTTCGTCACCGTCGTGCTGCTGACCCGGGGCGCCGCCGAGGTCCGCTGAGCAACGACTCCCGCACCGCACGGCACGACGCGGCAGTCACCGCGAGGATGGACAGGGTGACCGACCGCGAACTGGACCTCGTCGTCTTCGGCGCCAGCGGATTCGTCGGGCGCCTGGTCGCCGAGCACCTGGCCGGGTCGTCACCGCCCGGGACCCGGATCGGGCTCGCCGGGCGGTCCGCCGAGCGGGTGCGGGCCGTCCGCGACGGCCTCGGTCCCGCCGCCACCGGGTGGCCGGTCCTGGTCGCCGACTCATCCGACGACGCGGCGCTGGCCGCCCTCGCGGCCCGGACGCGGGTGGTGGTCAGCACGGTCGGGCCCTACGCCCGGCACGGCCTGCCGCTGGTCCGGGCCTGCGCCGCGGCGGGCACCGACTACGCCGACCTGACCGGGGAGGTGTCGTTCGTCCGGCGCAGCATCGACCTCGTCGGCGCCGCGGCCGAGCGGACCGGGGCCCGGATCGTGCACGCGTGCGGGTTCGACAGCGTGCCGTCGGACCTGGCCGTCCTGCTGCTGCACGAGGCGGCGACGGCGGACGGCGCCGGGGACCTGACCGACACGGCCCTGACCGTCGTGTCGATGCGCGGCGGCTTCAGCGGCGGCACCGCCGCCTCCGCCCTCGGCCAGCTGGAGCAGGCACGCACGGACCCGGCGATCCGGGCGCTGCTCGCCGACCCGTACGCGCTGAGCCCCGACCGCGCCGGCGAGCCGGACCTGGGTCCCGAGGCTGACGGCGGCGGCGCGCGGAACGAGCCGGACCTCGGCGGCTGGGTGGCGCCGTTCGTGATGGCAGGGTTCAACACCCGCGTGGTGCGGCGCAGCAACGCCCTGCTGGGCTGGGCCTACGGCCGCGGGTTCCGGTACCGGGAGCTGATCCGGTTCGGCAGCGGGCCGCTCGCGCCGGCGGGCGCGTGGGCGATGGCCGGTGGGATCCGTGCCGCGACGGGTGCTCTCGGGTTCGGCCCGACCCGCGCTGTCGTGGAACGTCTGCTGCCGAAGGCGGGCAGCGGGCCGAGCGAGCGGACGCGCCGCGCCGGGTCCTTCCGGGTCGAGGTCACGACCCGGACCACGACCGGCCGGCGCTACGTCGCCACGGTGGCGGCCACGGGCGACCCCGGGTACGCGGCCACCTCGGTGATGGTCGGCGAGGCCGCGCTGGCGCTGGCGCTGGACCGCGGCCGGCTGCCCGACCGCGCCGGGGTCCTGACGCCCGCGACCGGCATCGGCTCGGTGCTGGTCGACCGGCTCCGGGCGGCCGGTCTGACCCTGGCCGTCGCGCCCGGCCGACCCGGCTGACCCGTGGCGGCGCTCCGGTCCGGCTGCCTGTCCGGCGTCGGCCGTAGCGTGCCGCCATGACACAGACCGCCACCGGATCAGTGGCCGCGCCGCACGCCGACCTCGGCCGGAGCTGGCGGGCGGCCCGGTCGGCTCCCGACGTCGTCCACCTCGACAGCGCGGCGGCCGGGCGCTCGAGCCGCGCGACCCTGGCCGCCGTCGCCGCGCACCTGCAGCGGGAGGCGGCGACCGGCGGCTACGTCGCCGCGGCCGAGGCCGCCGGGGCCGTCGACCGCGGCCGGGAGGACCTGGCCGGGCTGCTCGGTCGCCGCCCCGAGGACGTCGCGTTCGTCGAGAGCGCGTCGGCCGCCGTGACGGCCCTGCTGGACGCCTGGCCCCTGGCGGCCGGGGACCGGGTCGTCGTGTCCCCGGGCGAGTACGGCCCGAACGTGGCCCGGTTCGCGGCGCGCGGGCTGGTGGTGCAGGACGCCCCGGTCGCGGACGCGGTGGGCCACCTCGACGTCGACGCCCTGGCCCGGCTGCTGGCCACCGACCCGCCCGCGCTGGTGCACCTGTGCCCGATCGGTTCCCACCGCGGGGTCGTCCAGCCGGTGGCGGCGGTGGTGGCCGCCTGCCGGACCGCCGGCGTCCCGGTGGTCGTCGACGCGGCCCAGGCGCTCGGTCCCGTCGACTGCCGGTTCGACGCGGACGCCGTCTACGGCACCAGCCGCAAGTGGCTGGCCGGCCCCCGCGGCGTCGGGTTCCTGGCCGTCGCCCCGCGCCTGGCCGACCGGCTGCGCCCGCCGGTTCCCCGGGGGGACTCGGTGGTCGCCGGGCTGGAGTCGCACGAGGCGTTCGTCGCCGGGCGGGTCGGGCTCGCCGGAGCCGTCGGTGAGTTGGTCGCCGCCGGCCCCGAGCGGATGCGGGAGCGCCTCGCCGCGATCGGGACGGCCGCGAGAGCGGTGCTCGACGGCGTGGGCGGCTGGGCCGTCGTCGAACCCGCGGAGGAGCCGTCGCCCACGACGACGCTGCGCCCGCCGGCCGGCTGGGACGACGAGCGGGTCGCTTCCGCGCACGCCCGGCTGCTGACCGAGCACGGGATCGTCGTCACCTACGCCGGGCCGGACCGCGCGCCGCGCGAGGTGCAGGCGGCGACCCTGCGCGTCAGCCCGCACGTCGACGTGACCGGGGACGAGATCGACGCTCTCGCCGCGGTCCTGCCCCGCGTCTGACCGGCCCACGTCTGACCGGACCGGGACACCCGCGGTGGACCCAGCCGTTGCGCTGCAGGTGCTGGCGCGCGAGGCCGCGGCCTTCGCCGACCTGCTCGACGGGAACGACCTCGCCGCGCCGGTCGCCAGCTGCCCCGGGTGGACCCTGCTCGACCTCGCCGGGCACCTGGGCGGAGTCCACCGCTGGGCCCGCCACGCGGTGCTGTCAGGGCCGCCGTTCCCGACGGACCCGACCGTGCCGACGGACCCGACCGGGCCGACCGAGCCGGCCGCCCTCGCGACCTGGCTCCGCGAGGGAGCCCACGACCTCGTGCGGACTCTGGCCGCACACGATCCCGAGCAGCCGTGTTGGGCCTTCGCCCCGCCGTTCACCGTCGGCTTCTGGCTCCGCCGTCAGGCGCACGAGACGACACTGCACCGCTGGGACGCCGCCAGCAGCCTCGGCTCGGCGGTCTCGATCCCGGATGCCGTGGCGGATGACGGCATCGACGAGGTCGTCAGCGTGTTCGTTCCCCGGCAGGTCCGCCTCGGTCGCCTCGTGGCCCGGCGCAGCGCGATCGAACTGGTGAGCCCGTCCGGGGGCAGCACCCTGCTGAGCTCGGGCGACCGGCACTCGGCCGCGCCGACGGCGACCGTCACCGGGCCGGCGGAGCCCCTGTTGCTGCTGCTGTGGGGGCGCACGACCCTCGCCGACCCCCGCCTGGCGGTCAGCGGATCGGTCGCCGACGCCCGGCGGCTCCTCGCGGAGCCGCTGACTCCGTGAGCTCCTGCCCAGCCGGCGCCGACTGGCCCTGCCGGACCGGGGCCGTCCGGAGCAGCCGCGCGAGCGGCCGCGGGAACCACCAGTTGGCCGACCCGAGCAGCGCGACCAGCGCCGGCGCCAGGACGCCGCGGATGATCGTGGCGTCCACCAGGATGCCGACGGCCAGGCCCGTCGCCAGCACCTTGATGTCCGTGCCGGGACCGCCGCCGAGCGCGACGAAGGCGAAGAACAGGATGAGCGCACCGCTGGTGATCAGCCGGCCGGTGCGGGCGATGCTGGCGATGGTCGCGGTGGCGGTGTCCTGCCCTGCCGCGTAGCCCTCCCTGATCCGGGCGAGGATGAACACCTCGTAGTCGGTGGACAGGCCGAACAGCAGGGCGAACACCGACAGCGGGATCCAGGTGGTGATCGCCCCGGTGGCGGGAGTGTCCCCGAGCAGCTGCGAGCCGTGCCCGTCCTGCCAGATGAACACCACCGCCCCGTAGGCGGCGGCCAGTGAGACCGCGTTCAGCGCCAGTGCCTTCAGCGGGAGGACGACCGAGCTGAGCGCGCGGGCCAGCAGCAGGAACACCACCAGCGCGACCACCGCCAGGACGGCCAGCGAGCGCGGTCCGTAGTAGGCGTCGATCGCGTCGTCGGACTCCGCCGCGGACCCGCCGACCGCCGCCCCGGGCACGGTCGCCGCGAGCTCGCGGACCCGGTCGCGCAGGTCGGCCCCGTCGGCCGTCGACGGGTCCGCGGCGGTCCACACGTCGACCACCCGCCGGTCTCCGGCCGTCCACCCGGTCGGCGCGACCGAGGACGCGCCGTCCGGGGTGACCGCAGCGCCGGCCGCGCCGGCGCTGCGGGCCCCTCCGGCCGGCCCAGGCCCCGGGAGGAGCACCTCGAGCGGGTCGAGCATCCCGGTGCCGAGCCCGGACCCGACCAGGGCGTCGACCCCGGCCCGGGCCGGCGCGGTCGCGGACCGGGCGAGGGCCCGGGAGTCCGGCGCGGACAGCGACAAGTGCAGGACCGGTGCGGCGATCACCAGCAGGGCGACCGAGGACACGACGGTCGCGACGACCCGGTGCCGCACGACCGCGGTGGCCACCGCCGCCCACGACCGGCTGACCACCTGCGCCTGCCGGCCGCGCCGTGGCCAGTCCAGACGCTCCCCGCCGAGGAACAGCACGACCGGCAGCAGGGTCAGCGACACCGCCACGCTGCATCCCGCGATGAGCAGCCCGCCGAAGCCGATGCTGCGCAGGAACGGCACCGGCGTCACCGCGAGCGCGGCGAGGCTCACCGCGACCGTCGTGCCGGAGAACAGCACCGACTCCCCGGCGGTCCGGGCGGCGACCCCGATGGCGTCGCTGTTGTCGCGGCCGCCGGCCCGCTCCTCCCGCCACCGGGTGACGATCAGCAGTGCGAAGTCGATGGCGATGCCGAGGCCGATGAGCGCGACCAGGTACTGCAGCAGCGTCGACATGTCGGTCAGGTAGGTCAGCCCGAGGATGCCGAGCAGGGTGCTCGGGACGGCCACCGCGGCGATGACCAGCGGCAGCGCCGCGAGCAGCGACCCGAACACCAGGCAGAGCACGACGAGGGCGAACACCCCGGCCAGCAGGGTCTCGACGAGCACGCCGATGCCCTCCCCGCCGCCGCCGGCGGACAGGATCGTGGTCCCGGTCAGCACGACCGGCACGCCGGCAACCTGCTGGTCTGCCAGTGCTGCCTCCACCGCCGGCTGCGCCACCGCGTAGGGGTCCTCGGCGGGCACCGGTCGCGGGTACAGCAGCAGGAACGTCGTGCGCCGGTCCGCGGAGACGAAGTCCTGGTCACCGGTCGAGGACCACGACGCCGTGCGGGCGCCGGGCAGTGCCGCACCCAGCCGGTCGTCGACGGTCCGCAGCTGCCCGGCGACGCCCGGACTGTCGACCGTCGTTCCCTCGGGCAGCTCGACCACGGCGACCAGCGGCGGGATCGTGCCCCCCGAACCGGTCCGGGCCAGCAGCTGCTGGTTGGCCTCCCAGGCCGGCTGGCCCGGCAGGTCGAAGGCTGTGCTCAGCCGGCTGTTCGTGGTGCTCGCGGTGGCGATCCCGGTGCCGGCGACCAGGACCCAGAACGCGAGGACCCACCACCGGTGGCGGATCGACCAGGCGGCGATGCGGGTCAGCCGGCTCACCGGCCCCGGTCCGGCGCCGAGGACGTCCGATGCGGTGGCGCTCACGCGGTCTCCATCTGCCGAGGGTGTCCGACCCCGCATCGATCGTCCCTCCCGGTACCCGGTGGCTCCGTGGTGGGGTCCACCGGCTACCGGCCGTGGATACCGTGCGGCCGTGGCCCCGGAGTCGACCCCCGAGCTGACCCCCGAGCTGACCGCCGAGCTGATCACCGACACTGAGCGACCCACCGATGTGGCCTTGTCCCCCGACGGACGGCTGGTCGCCTGGGTCGCGCGGCCGTCCGGCTTCCCCGGGGAGCACCCGCGGGCCGCGGTCTGGCTGGCGCCGGTCGACGGGTCCGTGCCGGCGCGGCGATGGACCGGCGGCGGGGCCGACACCTCGCCGCGGTGGTCCCCGCACGGGGACCGGCTGGCCTTCCTGTCCGACCGGGCCGAGCGCGGCACCGCCGGGCTGTGGGTGATCGACACCGCCGGCGGCGAGGCCCGGCCGCTCGCCGTCCGGACCCGGGCGGTCCAGGACGCGGCGTGGTCCCCCGACTCCTCGGCGGTGGCCTTTCTGGCCCCGGACGAGCTGGACGCGGAGCAGGAGCGCCGCCGCCGCGAGGAGCGCGACGACGCGGACGTGTCCGGCGAGCGGTCGGCGACCGCCCGGGTCTGGACGGTCGGTCCCGACGGCCGCGAGCCGGTGCTCCGGTACGGCGGCGACCACGTCGCCGAGCTCGCGTGGTCCCCGGACGGGACGCGGCTGGCGCTGCTGACCCGGCCGACCCCGGAGCTCGACGGCGGCGCCCGGACCTGGATCCGGGTGCTCGACGGCGCCGGCCCCGGCGCCTGGCCGGTCACCGACGTGTGCCCCGCGGGGTGGGCGACCGGCCTCCGCTGGACCGCCGACGGATCGGCGCTGCTGGTCGTGGCGCCGCACTCCTTCGACCCGGTGTCCGGCTCGACGGTGTGGGCGGTCGAGCCCGTCGCCGGCGCCGAGCCCCACCGGTGCGGTCCCGGCCCGGACGAGGAGGTCTGCGGGGCCGGCGTGCGCCCGGTGGACGACCCGGCGGCGCCGGTGCTCGTGCTGACCCTCGACCGGCTGGCGACCCGCCTGGACCGCCGCGACCTGGACGGCGGCCTGCACGGACCGCTGCTGGCGGCGTCCGGCGACGTCGACGCGTTCGACGCCGTCACCACCGCGGACGGCGCGGTGCTCGCGCTGGTCCTGTCCGCCGACGCCGGCCCGCCCGAGGTGTGGGCCGGGCCGGCGGACGGCATCCGGCAGCTGTCGGACCACTTCGCGGCCTGGGCGGACATCCGCTCAGCCGACCGCCGGGAGCTGGTCTGCACGGCCCCGGACGGACTGGCGATCGACGCCGTGGCCCTGCTGCCGCCGGATGCCGAGGGGCCGTTCCCGACCGTCGTGCTGCCGCACGGCGGCCCGTACTGGCGGTCGGCCCGCAGCCTGCACTGCTCGCCCCTGGACTGGGGGCAGTGGCTGGCCGCCGCCGGGTTCGCGGTCCTGCTGCCGAACTACCGGGGCGGATCCGGACGCGGCCTGGCCTTCGCCGCAGCGGTTGCCGGGGACCTCGGCGGGGCCGAGTGGGGCGACGTCCTCGCGGTCGTCGACGACGCGGTCGAGTGCGGGATCGCCGACCCGGACCGGCTGGGGATCGGCGGCTGGAGCCAGGGCGGCTTCCTGACCGCCTGGGCCGTCACCCGGACCCGGCGGTTCCGCGCCGCGGTGATGGGCGCGGGTGTCAGCGACTGGCGGGCGATGGCGCTCACGTCCGACCTGCCGACGTTCGAGGGCGCCCTGGCCGGCGCGCTGCCGTGGGACGGCACCGGCCAGGGCGTCGTGCTGGACCGGTCGCCGATCAGCTCCGCCGCTGCTGTCACCACTCCCACGCTGGTGCTCCACGGCGAGCGGGACGAGCGGGTCCCGGTCAGCCAGGGGACCGCGTTCGCCCGCGCCATGCGCGCCGTCGGCATCGAGGTCGTGTCGGTCACCTACCCTCGCGAGCCGCACGGGATCGCCGAGCGCGCCCACCAGCTCGACGTGCTGCGCCGGGTCAGGAAGTGGTTCGACCGGTACCTGCACGCCTGACGGACGCACCGAGCGCAACTGCGCGGTGGCCGAACGCATCCGCGTTCCAGTTGATCGCGGGCCCACCCGCCCTTACGGTGACGCCCGAGAGCGCTCTCTCCCGGCTGTCCAGGCCGCGGACCCCTTCTCACCAGGAGCCGACGATGACGTCGCAAGCCCACTCGACCCTCCGACGCGGCATCCGCCGCTCGCTGGCGGTGACAGCCGCCCTCGCGGCTGCCGCCGCGTTCGCGCCCGGCCTCCCGGCAACCGCTGGTCCGGCCACCGCCGACACCGCCGCTGCGGTGGACACCGCCGCCGCACCGGCGGCCGCGGCACCCGTGGCCGCCGCGCGCGTGCCGGTGCCGAAGAACGCCCGGCTCTACGTGCCGCCGGCCAACCCCGGCGCCCGGACCCAGATCGACAACCTCATCGCCGGCGGCGCCCCGAAGGAGGCCGCGCTGGTCGAGAAGATGGTGAGCCAGCCCGCGGCGGTGTGGTTCAGCTCGGGCACGCCGGCCGAGGTCCGGGCCCGGGTCAAGGCCACCGTCGACGCGGCGACCAGGGCCGGCAGCTTCGCCACCCTCGTCGTCTACAACGTTCCCGCGCGTGACTGCTCGCAGTACTCCGCCGGCGGCGCCAGGGACTCCGCGGCGTACCGGGCCTGGATCGACGGGGTCGCTGCCGGGATCGGCAACCGCCCGGTCGGCGTCGTGGTCGAGCCGGACGGGCTGGCCAACCTGCCGTCCGACTGCGGCCAGGACGACGCGGCCGGGACGCTGAGCGCCGCCCGTACCGCCGAGATCAAGTACGCGGCGACGACGCTGACGAAGAACCCGCGGGCCGCGGTCTACCTCGACGCCGGCAACAGCAACTGGAAGGCCGTCGGCGACATCACCACGCGGTTGATCGCGGCGGGGGTGGACTCGACGAACGGGTTCGCGCTCAACGTCTCCAACTACCAGCTGGACAACCGGTCGGACACCTACGGCGCCTGGGTCGCCAAGTGCATCGCCTACACGCTGCGCCAGGCCGGGTCGAACCCCGCGAACTGCGCCAGCCAGTACTACCCGGCCACCGAGTCCGACTACAGCACCTGGAAGCTGTCCGACGCCTGGTACGACGCCAACGTGACGGTCGCGCCGACCGCGCACTTCGTCGTCGACACCAGCCGCAACGGCGTCGGCCCGTGGACCCCGCCGGCCGGAGCGCCGGCCGGGGACCCGCAGGTGTGGTGCAACCCGCCGGACCGCGGCCTGGGCGCGACGCCGACGACGAACACCGGCAACCCGCTGCTCGACGCGCGGGTCTGGATCAAGACGCCCGGCGAGTCCGACGGCGAGTGCTACCGCTGGACCACAGGCCCGCTGGACCCGGTGCGCGGTCGCCGCGACCCGGCCGCCGGGCAGTGGTTCCCCGACCAGGCGCTCGAGCTCGCGCGCCTGGCCCAGCCCGCCCTGCGCTGACCGACCCGCTCCGTCGGCCGCCGGCGACTTGCCCTGTGGGTCAGTCGTCGGCGGCCGACGCCGTCCCGGGTGCCGGGCCTGCCGCCGGCTCCGTCCCGGGTGCCGGGCCTGCCGCGGATTCGGCACCGGGTGCGGTCGCCGTGTGCCCGTAGGCGAGCGCGTCGGCTGTGCGCATCGCGGCGCCGTCGGCCCGGGCCCGGTCGAACGCCGCCTCGCCCAGCGCACCGGACACCGTGGCGAGCATCATCTCGGCGAGCGGCGCCAGGCCCGGCCAGACGGCGACACCCACCACGTCCCGGGCGTGCGCCGACGCTCCCAGCAGCCGGGCGGCGACCGCGGGCCGGCCCTGGACCATCGCGATCCCGGCGAACCCGTCGAGGCAGTTGGCCGACCCCTCCTGGTCGAGCAGGTCGATGTGCAGCCGGGCCGCGGCGCCGAACCGCTCCCGTGCCTGCTCGACGTCCCCGGTTGCGATGGCGTCCAGGCCGAGCAGGTCCAGCAGCTGGGCGCGGAGGTGGTCGTTGTCGATGCGCTCCGCAGCGCCCAGCGCCTCGAGGTGGATCCCCGCCGCCACCCCGGGGTCCCCGTCCAGCAGGGCGAACTGCCCGCGGGCGGCGAGAGCGTAGGCGAGGCCCCACCCGTCGCCCGTGCGCCGGAACAGGCCGACGGCCTCGTCCAGCAGCGCGGCGGTCCGTCCGGCGTCCTCGGACGCGACGGCCATGCCCAGCCCGACCAGCGCGTGCGCCCGGAGCCGGTCGTCGCCGAGCGCCACCGCCGCGTCGAGCAGCCGCTGCAGCAGCGGCTGCGCGTCGGGCAGGTCGCCGCCGGAGATCCGTGACATCCCCCGGGCCCACACCAGCAGCGCGGCCGCGTCCGGCGGCAGCAGGTCCGCCGACGGCAGCGCGGCGGCCTGCTCGGCGACCGTGCGCATCGTCGCGAGCAGCCCCCGGCCCCACCAGTAGGTGAACAGCGGTGCCGCGAGCCGGACCACCAGCTCGGCGTCGTCGCCGGCCACCGCCCACGCGGTCACCGCGCGCAGGTCGGGCAGCTCGCTGTCGACCCGTGCCGCCCACTCCCGGTTCGCCGGGCCCGCCAGCCCGGCTCCGGCGTCCTCGACGAAGGCCCGGAGGTACGCGGCCAGGCGTGCCGTCGTCGCATCGGTCTCCCCGCGCTCGGCCAGCCGCTCCCGGGCGTAGGCGCGGACCGTCTCCAGCAGCCGGAAGCGCGGTTCGTCGGTGTCCACCTCGTAGGAGCTGACCAGGCTCTGGGCGACCAGCGACGACATCGTGTCCAGCACGTCGGCACCGCCGCCGCCGGCGTCGCCGACCGCCTCGGCGCCGTCCAGCGTCCACGACCCGGCGAACACCGACAGGCGCGCGAGCAGGGTGCGCTCGGTCTCGGTGAGCAGGCTGTGGCTCCACTCGACGGTCGCGCGCAGCGTCCGCTGCCGCCGCGGGAGGTCCACCGGGCCGGCCGCGAGGTCCAGCGACCTGTCGAGCCGGTCGCCGAGCCGGCGCAGCAGCACCGCCGGGCTGAGCATCCGCAACTGGGCCGCGGCCAGCTCGAGGGCCAGCGGGATGCCGTCGAGGCGCCGGGACAGCTGCGCCACCGCCGGCGCGTTGGCCGCGGTCACCGCGAACCCCGGCCGGACGTCTCGGGCGCGGGCGACGAACAACTGCACCGCCGCCGACCTGCTCAGCGCCTCCAGGTCGACGCGGCCCCCGTCCGGCGGGATGCCCAGCGGCTCGACGGCGACCACCCGCTCGCCGCGGACCCGCAGCACGGCACGGCTGGTCACCAGCGCCGTGACCTCCGGGCACGCGGCCAGCAGCTCGGTCAGCTGCGGCGCCGCCGAGGCCACCTGCTCGAAGTTGTCCAGCACCAGCAGCACCCGCCTGCCCTGCAGCCGGTCGACGAGCACGTCGAGCAGCCGGCCGGCGCCCTCCGGCCGGACCCCGAGCGCCGCCGCGACCGCGTCCACCCACAGCGCCGGGTCGGTCACCGCCGACAGGTCGACGAACCAGGTGCCGTCCAGCCCACCGGCGACCGTCAGCTGCTCCGCGACCTCGAGGGCGAGCCGGGTCTTGCCGATCCCACCCGGGCCGAGCAGCGTCACCAGGTGGGTGTCCGGCTCGGCCAGCACCGCCCGGAGTGTGGCGAGCTCGACCGCACGGCCGACGATCGGGGTCAGCGGGACGGGCAGCCGGGCCGGCCGCAGACCGGGTGCCGCGGGGGCGGGGCCGGGCCCGGTGAACCGCTCGGTCAGCAGCACCGCGAGGTCGTCCGCGAGGAGGTCGGCCAG
Source organism: uncultured Actinomycetales bacterium (assembly GCA_964242885.1). GTDB lineage: Bacteria > Actinomycetota > Actinomycetes > CAXTBU01 > CAXTBU01 > CAXTBU01. The sequence continues at coordinate 5,852 of CAXTBU010000017.1, read as the reverse complement.
CTCGTCGGCGCTGTCGAAGTGCTTGTAGGACGCGCCGTCGTCGGCCTGGATGCGGTGCAGCATCGCGGTCAGCTGCGGGTCGCGGCTGCCGCCGTTCTTGACGTAGATCAGCTTCGGGCGGTCCCCGGACAGCAGGTACTCGTCCTCCAGCCCGGACACCTGCTCGCCGGGCGCCACCCAGCCGTAGCTGTGCCAGTAGATGCCGACGAACACGTCGCTCTGCGCCAGGTAGGCGCGGTACAGGTCGCGCGGGGGGTGCGGCCGCGCGCCGAGCTCGAACATCACCGGCGTGAGGCGCAGGCCGGCGATCGCCGTCCGGACGACCCGCCGCTCGGCGAGCAGCTCCTGCAGCGTCGAGGAGACGAAGACCCGCACCCGCCGGTCCGGCGTGGTGATCCCCGCGCCGCCGCTCGCGGCGTCCTGCCCGGACAGAACGGTCACCGGCACCCCCATCAGGTCCCGCCCAGGATGTCGGACCCGTGCCTGGTTTGGCGAGGACGACCAGCGGTCGCTGCGGCGGTCCCGTACCCGCCGGACCGGCCCCCCCGGGTGGTTGACTCGGGCCGTGGAGGTCGACCGTCGAGGGCCCGGGCCGGCAGGGGTCCCGGCCCGCGAAGCCGGGATGCGCGCGGTGTCGGCAGGCACCCGGGCGGTGCTCGTCGCGTTCATGGTGCTGACCGCGCTGGCCACCAACCAGCTGTTCGTGCTCGCCGAGCACACCGACGCGTGGTTCTCCTGGACCATCCAGCCGCCGCTGACCGCCGCGTTCCTGGGCGCCAGCTACGCGGCCGGGTTCGTCCTGGTCGTGCTGTCCTTCCGGGCTCGTGCCTGGACCGACGCCCGCGTCCCGGTCGTCACCGTCCTGGTCTTCGCCGTCCTGACGCTGCTGGCGACGCTGCTGCACCTGGACCGGTTCCACTTCTCGGCTCCGGGGCTCGTCGCACGGTTCGCCGCGTGGTTCTGGCTGGCGATCTACCTCGTGGTCCCGGTCGCGCTGGCCGTCGTCGTCGCGCGCCAGCAGCGCGGCCCGGGCGAGGACCCGGTCCGCCGGGCGCGGGCTCCCGCCGGGCTGGTGGTCGTCGTGGCCGTCCAGGGTGTCGTCCTGCTCGCGACCGGCGTCGTGCTGTTCCTCGCACCGGGCACCGCGGCGACGCTCTGGCCGTGGCCGCTGACCCCGCTCACCGCGCGGATGGTCGCCGCGTGGCTGGTCGCCTTCGGCGTCGCCGCCGCGCTGGCGGTCGCCGAGCGCGACCTGGAGCGGCTGTCGGTCGCCGCCGTCGGGTACGTCGTGGTCGGGGTGCTCCAACTCGTCGCGCTGGCCCGGTTCGGCGACGCGGTCCGGACCGGGCCGGCCGCGGCGGCCTACGTCGTCTTCGTCGTCTCCGTGCTCACCGCGGGCGTCGTCGGGACGGTGCTGGCCGCGCGCGCCCGGCGCGGCACACCGCGCGCCGTCGGGGTCGGCCCGGCCTGAACGACCGCCCGGCGTGGACGACCGCCCGGC
>CAXTBU010000017.1:0-4251 GCA_964242885.1 uncultured Actinomycetales bacterium | reverse complement strand
CCGCGCCCGCACCGGGTTGCGTCGACATGACAACGATCGGGTTCATCGGCAGCGGCAACATCGGCAGGACCCTGGCCACACTCGCCATCGGGCAGGGCTACGACGTGGTGATGAGCAACTCCCGCGGACCCGAGACGCTGGCGGACGTGGTCGCCGAGCTGGGCCCGAAGGCGCGGGCCGCCACCCGGGACGAGGCCGCCGCGGCCGGCGACCTGGTCGTGGTGAGCGTCCCGCTCAAGTCCTACCGGGACGTCCCGCCGGCCCCGCTGGCGGGCAAGACCGTGATCGACACGGACAACTACTACCCCGAGCGCGACGGGGTGTACCCCGAGCTGGAGGACGGCTCCGCGACCACGAGCGGGCTGCTGGCCGCGCACCTGCCGGAGTCCCGCGTCGTGAAGGTGTTCAACAACATCTGGTGGAAGGACCTCGGGGCAAAGGGCACGCCGCCCGGCACCCCCGGTCGCCGGGCGCTGCCGGTCGCCGCGGACGACGCGGACGCCAAGAAGCAGGTCATGGAACTGGTCGACGCGTTCGGCTTCGAGCCGTACGACGCCGGGAGCATCGCCGACAGCTACCGCTTCGAGCGCGACAAGCCCGCGTACGTCAAGGCCTTCGACACCGACGGCCTGCGCGAAGCCCTCGCCCAGGGCTGAGCCCCGGCGCGGCTCCCCCTGCGCCTGCCTGGTGACCGGGCCTGCCTGGTGACCGGTTCTGTCGCCTGGTGACCGGTGGGCCGGTCACCAGGCAGCACGAGCGGTCACCAGGCGAACGAGCGGTCACCAGGCGCAGCAGCCGACGACCGACAGCCGGGCCGTCACGGCGTTGCGTCGGCGCGGGCGGCCCGGGCCGCGGCCAGCAGGGTGGGGCGGTGGGCGATCGTCGCCCGTTCCCGCCCGGCTGCCCGGCCGGCCTCGATCTCGGCCAGCTCGATGAGCTCCCACCCCGCCCAGGTGACGACCTCGACGCCGCGCCCGGCCAGCAGCGCGGGCAGCGCCGCCGGGTCGCTCTCCGCCCGGACCGGCAGCCCGGGCAGGTCGGCCAGCAGCGCGGCGACGGTCTCGCGCGCGTCGTGCTTGTTGGTCCCGATCACCCCGGTCGGCCCGCGCTTGGCCCAGCCGGCGACGTACTCCCCCGGCACCGCCACGCCGTCGGCGAGCACCCGGCCGAGGGCGTTCGGCACCGTCCCGCTGCTGTCGTCGAACGGCAGCCCGGGCAGCGCCTGGCCGCGGTAGCCGACCGCCCGCAGCAGCATCTGCACCGGTACCCGCTCCTGCTCCCCGGTGTCCACGACGCGGCCGTCCGGCGCCGGGGCCGTCTTCTCCACGACGATCCCGTCGACCGCGCCGTCCCCGGTCAGCTGGGCCGGCCGGCGGTGGAAGTGGACGACCAGCCGCCTGGGCCGGCCGGTCTGCGGACGGGCGGCCCAGTCCCGCAGGGTCGCCAGGTTCCGCTTCTGCTGTCCGGCCAGCTCCGCCTCGGCCTCGGGCGCCGGGTCCAGCTCGGCTGGGTCGGCCACGACGACGTCGGCGTTCTCCACCCGGCCCAGCTCGCGCAGCTCGACCGTGCTGATCTTCGTCTGCGTCGGGCCCCGGCGGACGAACAGGTGGACGTCGGTGATGCGGCTCGCGGCCAGCACCTCGACGACGTGCTCCGGCACGTGGGTGGCCCGCAACTCCTCCGCCGAGCGGAGCAGCACCCGCGCCACGTCGACGGCCACGTTCCCGGCACCGACCACCCCGACCGCCGACGCGCCGAGGGTGAAGCGGTCCACCGGGGCGTCGGGGTGCCCGCAGTACCAGGCCACGAACTCGGTGGCCGAGAAGCTGCCGGCCAGGTCTTCCCCGGGCACCCCGAGACGTCGGTCCACCGATGCGCCGACGGCGACGAGCACCGCGTCGTAGTGGCGGTGCAGCTCGGCCAGCGTGAGGTCTCGCCCGATGTCCACGTTGCCCAGGAACCGGACGTCCGGGCCGGACAGCACGCCGCCGAGGGTCCCGGCGACGGATCGGATCTTCGGGTGGTCGGGAGCGACGCCGTAGCGGACCAACCCGAACGGGGCGGGCAGGCGGTCCAGGACGTCGACCGCGTGCCCGGCCTCGACCAGCGCCTCCGCCGCGTAGACCCCTGCCGGACCGGACCCCACGACCGCGAAACGCCTCACCGGGCCAGTCTCCCACCCGGCCTCGGGGATCAGGTTGGGACGGGGTCGCCTGCACCCTGGTCGCCGCGGCCGACGGGCAGCTCGAACACCAGCTCCAGCCCGTCCTCGTCGTCCATCTGCTCACCGGTCTGCACGAAGCCGGCCGACCGGGTCAGCCCGAGCGACGGGGCGTTGTCCGGGGCCACGCTCAACCGGACGGTGCGGACCGCCGACGAGGCCCGCGCCTCGGCGACCATCCGGCCGAGCACCGCCCGGGCGATCCCCTGCCGGCGGTACGCGGCGTAGACCGTGTAGCCGATCTCGACTCCCCCGGTGTCGTCCGGCGGCCCGTGGAAGCCGGCGTTGCCGACGACCGTCCCGTCCCGGACGATCAGCCGGACCGCGCTCCAGGTGTCGGTCGGGTCCCGCTCGACGAGATCGGCCCGGGTGGCCCACCACCGGCTCGCCGTCAGCTCGTCCGGCAGGGTCAGCGACAGCTCGGCGGCGGGACCGGTCCGGTCGCCGGCGGCCAGGGCGCGCATCTGGGCGACGGTCAGCCGGACGAGGACGACCGCGGGTCCGTCAGGCACGCGCAGCGGTGCTCAGCGGCCGGCCGCCCAGACCGTCGACTCCACGAACGGGTTGCGGAACAGCCCGGTCGGGTCGAGCTTCTCGGCCTCGGCACGGAAGTCCGGCAGCCGCGGGTAGAGCTCGGCCAGCCGGCTCGGCGGGGTGGTGAACACCTTTCCCCAGTGCGGGCGGGGGCCGAACCGGTCCAGCGCCGCCTCCACCAGACGGCAGGCGGCGTCGACCGCGGGCGGGTCGTCGCGCCAGGTGAAGTGGAACGCGACGCTGTCCTGGTCCAGCGCCGGGCTGACCAGCAGGTCGTCGGCCGCGATGGTCCGGATCTCCGAGGTGAGCACCAACGGCGAGATCTGCCGGCTGATCGTGTCGACGGCCCGGATCGCCTCGGCCGCGTTCCTGCGTGGGATGAGGTACTCGCTCTGGATCTCGTCGCCGTGGCTGGGGGTGAAGTCCATCCGGAAGTGGTAGAGCCGCTCGTTCCAGAGCCCCGGCACCCCGCCCTGCTGGGTGGCCGACACCGGGTCGACCCCGCGGACCGGGTGCCGCTGCCCGTCGGCGGCGCGCGCCCCGAACAGCGTGTCCGGCGCCGCCCCGTCGTCGCCGTCGGCCAGCCGCTGCTTGACGTAGACCTGGTGGAACCGCGAGCCCTCCCAGAGCGTGAAGAGGCTGACGCTGTACCCGGCCGCGAACAGCTCCTCCGCGTGGTCGTCGAAGACGTCGAACGGCAGGTTCTCGTAGACGTCCTGGCGGACCCGGTACTCCGGCTGCACGTCGAGGGTCACCCGGGTGACCAGACCCAGGCAGCCGAGTCCGATCGCGGCCGCGCGGAACGTGTCGCCGTCGACGTCGCGGCGCAGCGTCAGGTGCTCGCCCCCGGCGGTGACCAGGTCCAGCGACCGGACGGCGGTGGCCAGGTTGCCCAGGCCGATCCCCGAGCCGTGGGTGCCGGTCGCACAGGCGCCGATCACGCTGATGTGCGGCAGCGACCCGGTGTTGTGCAGCGCGAGGCCGGCACCGTTGAGGTGCCGGGCCAGCTCGCCGTAGCGGATGCCCGCGGGCACGGTCGCCGCTCCGGCTGCGGCGTCGATCTCGATCGTGCCGGGCAGCGCCGCCAGCGACACCAGCACATCCGGGCTGTCCGCGATCGTGTTGAACGAGTGGCGGCTGCCGAGCGCGCGGACCGTCTGGCCGCTACCGGCCGCGTCGGCCAGCAGCTGGCCCAGCTCGTCGACCGACCGCGGCTCGTACACCTGCTCGGCGCTGAACGTCACGTTGCCCGACCAGTTCGTCCCGCTGCCCCGCACCGTCGTCGCCGTCACCGTCGAACACTCCGATCGCCGCACACCGGGCGCGCCGGCCGCGCCGCCGGCTCCATTGTCCGCCTCCACGGCGCGCCCGCTCCCCGGCCGAGCGGACGCCGGGGGGAATTGCCCGCCGGTCCGGCAGGCCGATAGCGTCCGGCGGGTGCGCCGGGACGGGAGGACGTCGCCCGCGCCCCCCGGCTCCGGAACCGCCACCGACCG
>CAXTBU010000016.1:28472-48212 GCA_964242885.1 uncultured Actinomycetales bacterium | reverse complement strand
CAAGACACTAACTCGTGCCCTTGACGCTTTGGGCCTGCTCTTACCCTGCGGCAGCATTGTTCAGGGGTGTAAAGCGGAATCCGCGGCCAAGCGCAACTGCTTCGACGCGGAGGCCCGCAATACCTGTTACAAGGTCTTCGATCGTCGCTTCGCTAGGGCTGCTGCCAGCCGTAAGGGTGTAATCGAACCGCAACCCCGATCCGTCGGACAGAGGCCCCACTGCCTCGGCCTTAACGCCCAAATCAGCGAACTGTTCGGGTTTTGCTGCCGCAACAGCCTGGGTCGCTGCTTGAAGGGTTTCAAGATCGTAGCGCGCCAAGTCGTAACGGACGGGAACGCCCTTCGCAACAACAGCCTCTTGGAGATCATCGGGGACTGGGCCATGCCACGAGACGATTAGAGAATCACCGGTTGCAGCGATTCGCACGTTCGCATATCCGGTGCCCTCGTGAGCGCCACCATAGTCGCGAACGACCGTGGCGGCCTCGATCACGCGAGTGGACTGCTTCGCGGGTTGCCCGAGCAGCTGAGGATATCGCACCGACGCAATTGCGGTGCCAGAGGTGGCCAGTATCACTAGCCCAGCCACTGCGATGGCCCATGCGCTACGGCGATGCCGTCGAGCACAAGGATAAATCGCCGGAAGGTCGGCCGACAAGAGCTGCCACCTAACATCGACATTAGCGGCGTCGGTCCGCGCAACCGGATTGACGGCAACCAACGCATTATAAGCTGCGGTTTGCATTATACTATCGACCTTCCCGGGGCGGTGGTTGGTACGGGAGTAGTGTCTGTTAGTGATGCGCCGGATGAAGCGTCGGCACGCTGTTCAGCGTATGCTTTCTCGAGAGCTGTTCTTGCGCGGTGCAGCCGGACCCGTGCGGCCGTCCCGGTGCAATTCAGGGCAGTTGCCAAGGCGGCCCCGCTCAAACCCTCCCACGCACTGAGTAGGAGAATCTCCGCTTGGTTTGGTGTAAGCGACTTGAAAGCCTCGATGAGCTCGCGTCTGATGCCGATGCCGACATCAGAGCTTTCACCGTTTTTCCCCAAGTAAGTCTGGGTCCAAGCCTGCAGCGCCGCCGCTGCACGGTGGTCTGCGCGCCAGTGGGACTTCAAGACATTGCGGGCGACGCCAAACAGCCATGGCAGTTCGGCTCCTAGCGGAACTTCGTCGAGTCGACGCCAACATATGAGAAAGGTTTCGCTCACGAGGTCGTCCACCTCGTCTGGTGGTAACCGACGTTTGAAGAACGACTGGACGGCGGACAGGTGAGCTTGGTACAGCTCGCCCAGTCGGCCGCGCCGGTCTTCGCTGGTGACTTCCACACCTACTTATGTCTCGAGCGGCACAGTTGTTACAGACTGATTTGACGGGCCAGCCCGTCGGGCCGCGCCGCGTCCACGCGCCCCTCGCGACCTGGACCGAGGTGCTGTTGACGCCGGACGTCCAACGGTTCTTGTCATGGTCCCGTGACCTCGCTTGGCTGGGGTGGGTGGTCCGGGTCGTTGGCGTCCCCGTCCCCCGCGGTCACTGCGCACCCCCGGGTCATCAACCCTTGAGCCAGAACGCCGGGACTAGAGCAACGCCGGTCAGGCCCTGCTGGGACTTCCCGTCATCGCCGATCCGCCCCGGCCAGCCGCTGGGCGTCCGGCCCTGCCGGCCGCAGAGCCACGCGTGTCGAGTTGACCACGCTCTCACGGACTACGCCCAACAACTCGTTTGAACCTGCAGCGCCGTGGCCACCGCTCAGGCGAGCGGCTTGGGGCCCTGTCACGGGGCTGCATCACCCGGACGGCTCGTTGGGGATGCGCCGCCCAGTGTAATCCGACGAGGTGCGTAACCGTGATTGTCCATCACGTTAGGCGATCGCTCCCCCCGGGGACACCTGTCGGACGAGGTGCGCGAGGAGGCGGCCCGATTCAGCCGACTCGACCAGATTCGGCGGTCCGCCGCTGTTCGGTGAGCAGTGCTTCTGCGGGCGTGACCAGACCGCCGAGCGGCTCGACCCGGGTCAAGGGTTGTGGGCACAGCGAAACGCTAGATTAATCGCCTGCAGCACAAGTTGTAATCGATCGGACTGAGATATCAATCCACCCTGTCTGCTTCAACAGACCACCCCGCCCATCAGCACGTCCTCCGGCCCGCTCGGGCGTCCGCTGAACGCTTTCCGCGGGGCCGCGAGGGTGGCTTCCCAGAGCGTAGGAACACCGCAGCCGCCGTCCAGCCAGGCAGCCGGCAACTAGGACGGACGACGCCAACGGCGCTGGCGCCGCGGACTGCCCGTCGACCGGTTCTCCAACCCAAGATGCATAATCGGCATTATCCACCAAGTTCCGGTGGCTCCCCTGTCGTGGGCGTCGCGGGCTCGCCCGACGCTCGCTCGATCGCCGGCGCAGCCTCACATCCGGGTTCTCAGCACGTCGACCTCACAGCCCGGCGCGAACGGGTCGAAGCCGTGCTCGATCAGCGAGCGGACCGCCAGCAGGCTTCGCAACGACGACCACGCGTAGAGCACGTCGAGGTCGACGTCGGTGCCATAGCCGCGGATGACGTCGCCGAGGTGCTCCTCGTGTCCGAGCGTGAAGGTGGCGAGGTCGTACAGGGCATCACCCTGGCCCGCCTCGGACCAGTCGATGATGCCCGTCACCTCGTCGCCGTCGACGAAGACGTGCGCGATCTGGAGGTCGCCGTGGGTGAACGCCGGAGTCCACGGCCGGAGCGCGGCCTCGGCGACCCGGCGGTTGCGGGTGACGAGGTCGGCGGGCAGGACGCCCTTCGTCACGAGCAACGCGCACTCGTCGTCGAGTTCCGCCGCCAGCGCGGCGATGCTCCGGCCCGCCCGGCCGGGCCGGGGCGGCAGCGGCGCGTCGTGCAGCTCCCGGATGGCGGCGCCCGCCGCGGCCCATCCCGCCGGGGACCCGCTCGCCGGCCCGCCGAGGCGCCCGAGCGTCGTCCCCGGGAGCGCGGCGGTCGCGAGCACGGGCGGCTCGCGCCACAGGATCTTCGGGGTCGGGACGGGTGCGAGCAACATCGCCTCGACCTCGGTGTCGATGCGCGCCTGGTCGGCGTCCACCTTCAGGAACACGCCGCCGACGCGTAGCGTCGCGCGCTCGGAATGGGCGACGACGACTTCGACCTCGTCCATGGGCGACCAGTATCCCGGGGTCGATCGGCGACGTCGCCGAGTTCATTCGCGGTCGAGTCCCGGCGGTCGGGCGTCCTCGTCCGGTCGGACTCGGCGGGCGTTGGCGAGAGGGTTGCGGACGAGAGCGTCGATCAGCGAGCCCGGGCCGCCGACACAGGTCCAGGTGTCGTCCCACAGCGCGGAGACGAGCCACGACCGGTCCGCCGGGAAGAACAGGTCCGGCAGCGATCCGTCCCCGCGGATCGATCCGGTCCGCCAGCTGAGGGCCTGCTCGGGTCCGGCCTCGACCAGCACGTAGGGCCAGCCCCAGTACAGCGACACCCTCGGGGCGGACGGGAAGACCACGTCGTGCGCGCCGGTCTCGAGGTAGCCCAGCCACCAGCCCTGGTCCGCGGTGTGCCTGACGAGCTCGGCAACCACTGCCTGCTCGCGCAGAGCCGCCGGAACGCCCTCGGTGTCATGGAAGGTGGCGTACGCATCGAAGACCAGCGGGACAGCCGTGGCGATGGTGTGGCCCCCCGGGCGGCCGGCGAGCCAGTCGACCTCGGACGCGGTGCCGATCCGCCGCTCACGCCCGTCCCTGGGAACCTCCACGAGGGCATCGAAGCCGACTGTTCGCGCGCCCTGCGGGCTTTCCGCGCCCCACGTCGCCCACCGGTACGGCTGTCCGTCTCAGCGCTCCCCGATGCGCCCGCGGCGCTGGGTGGCGAGCACGACCGCGCCGATGACGCCGACCAGCCAGAAGCTGACCAGCCGGTACAGCAGGACCCCGGCCAGCGCGGTCGTCGCCGACAGGCCGGCGGTCACCAGGGCCGCGGTCAGTGCCGTCTCGACCAGCCCCAGCCCGCCCGGCGTGAGGCTGAAGCTCGTCGCCGCGACACCCGCGGACCAGGCCAGCACGAGCAGCGGCAACGGGAGTTCGGCCCCGACCGCCATCAGCGAGAACCCCAGGCAGGCGATGTCCGCGGTCCACAGCAGCACGCCGTAGCCGGCGGCGGCGCTGATGTCGCGGCGCCGCAACCGGGTCTCGGCCAGCTGCTCCAGGGCGTGGCGGACGAGCTGACCCGGGTCACCGGCCGGTCGGCGGGCGACGCGGCGGACCACGCGCACCGTCCGGGTCCCGACCGCCGCCCCCCAGCTCTGGCCGCGGCCGGACCGCAGCGCCAGCAGCAGACCGCTGACGGCGGCGACGCTGGCCACGCCGCCGACCGCGCCGGTCACCAGCAGACCGGTCTGCCCGCTGGCAGCGGCGGCGGCGGACAGCACGGCGGTCAGCGCCGACGTCGCGACAGCCCAGGACACGGCCAGGCCGGTCGCCACCTGGGCGGACGGCGCACCGCCCGCGACGTAGCGGCGGAAGGTGAACGCGGCGCTCAGCCCCGCGCCGGCCAGCGGCAACGCGGTGGAGATCGCGTTTCCCGCGTAGGCGGTCGCGAGCACCGACCGCAGCCGTGGCCGCCGGGCCGACCCCCGGCCGACCAGGCGCCGCTGGCCCTGCGCCAGCCCGACCATCGACGCCGCCTTCGCCGCCACCGCGAGCAGCAGCCACCAGGGGGACGCCCGCATGAGGGTGTCGGCGGCGCCGGCCAGCCACGTCCGGCCCCACCACGCGAGAGCCGCGGCCACCACCGCCCCGGCGACCACCAGCAGCACCCGGCGGACAGGGCGCCGCGCGGGGTGCGCACCCGACCCGGTGCCTGCCGTCGGCGCGGTCGAAGCGGGCGCGGTCGAAGCGGGCGCGGCCGAAGCGGGCGCGGCCGAAGCGGGCGCGGCCGAGGCAGGCAGGGTCGGTGCGGTCACGTTCTCCAGGCTCGCGCAGTCGGGCGGTCGCGTCATCGTCCGACAGGCGGAGATCGGTGACTGTTCGCTACGACCACCGACCCGTGCCCGCCTGCGGTCGGCTGCCCCGCGAGGTCGTCGGACCCCCCGCGGCACTGCCCGTCCCGCTCATCCGGTCCGCCGGCGCAGCGTCGCCGCGGCCAGCGCGAGGGCGACGACCACACAGCCGAGGACGACCGCCAGGTCCACCGCGACGCCGGAGTCGGCGCCGGTCGCGCCGAGGCGGAGCATCCCGTCCACCGCGTAGGACAGAGGCAGCGCGTCACTGGTCCAGCGCAGCACGTCGACCATCGTCTCGCGCGGGCTGAGCAGGCCGCTGAGCAACAACTGGGGCGTCACCACGGCCGGGAGGAACTGGACGGCCTGGAACTCAGTCTCGGCGAAGGCGCTCACCAGCAGGCCGAGCGCGGTGCCCAGCAGCGCGCTGGCCACAGCCATCCCCACCACCCAGCCGACACCGGCCGCGGCGTCCAGGCCGAGCAGCCCGAAGGCGACGGCAGCGGCGACCCCGACCTCGACGATGGCCGCGAGCCCGAAGGCGATCGCATAGCCGAGGAGCAGGTCGAGCTTGGCCATCCGGGTGGTCAGCAGCCGCTCGAGGGTGCCGCTCGTCCGCTCCCGCAGCATCGCCACCGAGGTCACCAGGAACATCGTGATGAACGGGAACAGCCCCAGCAGCGGCAGCCCGATCCGGTCGAACACCGCCGGGGAGCCGTCGTAGACGCCGCGCAGCAGCACCATCAGCACGCCCGGGACGACGACCAGCAGCCCGACCGTGCGGGAGTCGGCACGGAGCTGGCGCAGCACCCGGCCCGCGGTCGCGGCCGTGACCCGGGGGCTCACGAGGCCACCGGCCCGGTCGACGCAGCCCCGGTCGAGCCGGCGAGGCGGACGAAGGCCTCGTCCAGGTCCTGGGTCCCGGTGGCGGCGCGGATGCCCTCCGGCGTGTCGTCGGCGACCAGGACTCCCCCGCGCAGCAGCAGCAGCCGGTCGCAGTGGGCGGCTTCGTCCATCACGTGGCTGCTGACCAACACGGCCGTCCCGGCGGCCGCGAGCCGGTGGAACAGCCCCCACAGCGAGCGGCGCAGCAGCGGGTCCAGTCCGACGGTCGGCTCGTCCAGGACGAGCACCTCGGGGCGCCCCACCAGGGCGCAGGCGAGCGAGACACGCGCCCGCTGGCCGCCGGACAGCCGGCCCACCCGGTCCGCGCCCCGGTCGGTGAGTTCGACCGTCGCCAGCACCTCGTCCACCCCGCCCCGCGCACCGGGCCCGGCGACGGCCGCGAAGTACCGCACGTTCTCCCGCACGGTCAGGTCGGCGTAGACCGACGGCGCCTGGGTGACGTAGCCGACCCGCGAGCGCAGCCGCGCGTCGCCGGCCGGGAGCCCGAGCACCGTCACCGACCCCGCCCGCACCCGCTGCACCCCCACCAGGCAGCGCAGCAGCGTGGTCTTGCCGCCGCCGCTGGGGCCGAGCAGCCCGGTCACCTGTCCCCCGGCCACCTCGGTCCCCACCCGGTGCAGGACCTCGCGGCCGCCCCGGGCCACCACGAGCTCCCTGACCCGGACCGCTGGGTCGGCCATCACCAACCTCCCGATCTCACCGCGGCTGATGAAGTCAACGGTAGTTGAGTTCGTCGGCGTTGTCACGGGACCCGCGGCTGCTCCCAGGTCCGGGCGGTCGGACCCGGGAAGCAGCCGCCCTCCCCTCGCGCTGCACCGGCCATGCGTGCGATCAGCTACTCCCGAACCGGTGGTCCCGACGTCCTCGCCCTGGTGGACCGCGATGTCCCGGAACCCGGTCCCGGCGAGGTCCGCGTGCGGGTGGTCCGGTCCGGGGTGAACCCGACCGACTGGAAGAGCCGCAGTGGTTTCGGCACCACCGGCCCCGCCCCCTTCCCGCAGACCGTGCCGAACCAGGACGGCGCGGGCGTCGTCGACGCGGTCGGCCGCGGTGTCGACGCCGCCCGGGTCGGGCAGCGGGTCTGGATCTGGGAGGCCGCCTGGCAGCGCGCCGACGGCACCGCACAGGAGCTGACCGTCGTGCCGGCCGAGCGCGCCGTGGAGCTTCCGGACCGGGCCGACTTCGACCTCGGCGCCAGCCTCGGGATCCCGTTCCTCACCGCGCACCGGGCACTGACGGTCAACGAGGACGGTCCGGTCGAGATCGGGCCGGGCGCCCTGCAGGACCGCGTGGTGCTGGTCGCCGGCGGCGCCGGTGCCGTCGGCAACGCCGCCATCCAGCTCGGCCGCTGGGCCGACGCGACGGTCATCGCCACCGTCAGCTCGCCGGAGAAGGCCCAGCTGGCCCGCGCCGCCGGGGCGGACCACGTCCTGGACTACCGCACCCAGGACGTCGCGAAGATCGTCCGGGAGATCGCCCCGCGCGGCGTGCACACCGTCGTCGAGGTCGCCCCCGGGACCAATGCCGCGATCGACGTGGCGGTGCTCGCCCGGCACGGCGTGGTCGCGGTCTACGCCGACGACGGCGACGGCTCGCTGACGCTGCCGGTGCGCAACCTGATGGGCCCGAACGCGCGCTGGCAGTTCGTCCTCGTGTACACCGAGCCCGCCGTCGCGAAGGCGCGGGCGATCGAGAACGTGACCGCCGCCGTCGCCGAGGGCGCGATCCGCGTCGGCGAGAACGTCGGGCTGCCGCTGCACCACTACCCCCTCGCGGAGACCGGCGCGGCGCACGCCGCCGTCGAGGCTGCCGCCGTCGGCAAGGTGCTCGTCGACGTCGACCGCTGACCCGGTCCGCCGGCCGGTGCCCCACCGTCAGCCGGGCGGCGAGAATGCGCGGCGTGGGCATCCCCGAGACAGCTGACGCCGAGTCCACCGAGCCGGTCCGCACTCCCCCGGTTCCCGCGGTCGCTGGCGCCACGCCAGACCTTGCCGAGTCACGGCGGCGGATCGACGCCCTCGACGACCAGCTGGTCGCGGTCCTGGCGGAGCGGGCCCGGGTCGTCGGCGACGTCGTCCGCTACAAGCGGGCCCGCCACATGCGGGTGGTGGACCGCCCACGCGAGGACGCCATGCTGACCGCGATCGGCGAGCTGGCGGCCAGCCGCGGCCTGGACCCGCGGATCGCCCGGCAGGTGCTGCGCGCGGTGATCGACGGCTTCACGCTGCTGGAGGTCGAGGAGCTCGGGCCGGACCTCGAGGAGCACCGGCCCTAGCCCCGACTCGGCAGACGGCGGCCGACCACGGTCGGTCGGCGAGGTGGACGCGGCACCACCGGTCGCCGGGACCGACGGGACGAGCCGTCGACCGGGACCTACGGTCGGGGAATGCGCGTCCGTCCGGTCGACGTCGCGGTGACCGCCCTGGTGTTGGGGGCGGTCGCGGTGATCGGCGGTCCGGCGCTGCGCGACCTGGCCGCGGACGGCGCCGCCGACGCCGCGCCCGCAACGGCGACCGCCGCACCGCTGCCTCCGGTCGGCCCCACGGCCGGGGAGGCCGGCCCGTCCGCCACCCCGCTGCCCGTCGTGCTGGCCGCCCCGACCTTCGCCGTGGGCGTTCCCGGGCCGGTCCGCCCGGAGTGCGTCGGGGTCGGTGACCAGCCGCGGCTGCGGTCGGGCCAGTTCGTCGTCGCCGGGTTCGTGCAGTACCGCCAGACCTGGCTGGCCGGCCGGGGCAGTCCGACGGCGCTGCGGGTGACGCCGCTGCACCTGCCCAGGGCCGGCAGCGGACTCAACGTGCTGGCCGTCCACGTCGGCGGCGACCGGCCTTCGCTCGGTCGGTTCGCGTCGGACCCGGGCGACTGGCGACCCGCGGCGGGCGCGTACGTCGTCGACCTGCCCCTGCTGGCCGGTGGTCGCTGGCAGCTGGTGCTCGGCTCCGGCCCGGACCGGGGCTGCTTCGTGCTGGACCTCCCGGTGGCACGGTGACGGCGTGACGACACCCCTCGCGCCGATCGCGCCGGCGCCGCCGACGGGCGCGGCCCGCCGGGCGCTGCTCGGCTGGTACGCCTACGCGTTCGCCAACCACTCCTACGTCGCGGTCATCGGCACGGTCCTCTACGCGCCGTACCTGACCTCGGTCGCCGAGACGGCCGCCTGCGGGTACGCCGCCACCCCGGAGCGCCCGTGCGAGCAGACGCTGTCCGTGCTCGGGATCCCCGTCTCCCCCGGGTCGCTGGTGTTCTACGCCATCCCCGTCGCGACGGTGCTCTCGACGCTGCTGCTGCCCAGCGTCGGCGCCCTGGCCGACCGGCTGGCCCGTCCCCGGATCCTGCTCGCGGCGCTGGCCTTCACCGGGGCCGCCGCCGCGGTCGGGATGGGCGGGGTGGCCGGCGGCAACTGGCAGCTCGGCATCGCGCTGCTGCTGGTCGGCACGGTGTCGCTGGCGGCGTCGGTGGTGGTGGCCAACAGCTTCCTGCACGACCTGTCCGGTGCCGACGACCGCGACTACGTGTCCAGCCGGGGCTGGGCGTCCGGGTACGTCGGGTCCACGGTGTCGCTGGCGATCGCGCTGGCCGTGGTGAGCGCTGCTCCGGCGCTGGGGCTCACCACGGGCGTCGCGGTCCGGGTGTGCTTCGTGCTCGCGGGCCTGTGGTGGGCGGGGTGGACGCTGGCGCCGCTGCTGCTGCTGCCGGACCCGGTGCGCACCGGGGAGCGCAGCGCACGGCCGCGCCTCGGCCGGGACCTGGTGGAGACCCTGCGCGACTGCATGTCGCACAGGCAGACGTTCGCGTTCCTGCTGGCTGCGCTGTTCGTCAACGACGGCGTCGCGACCGTCATCGGGGTGTCCAGCACCTACGGCTCGGTCGAGCTGGGCCTGGGCCAGGGCGTGCTGCTGGCGACGATCCTCGTCGTGCAGGTGGTGGCCATCGGCGGCGCCGTCGCCTTCGGGGCCGGCGCCCGCCGGGTCGGCGCCCCGCGGATGATCGCCGTCGGGATGGTCTGCTGGATCGCCGTCGTGCTGTTCGCGTTCTTCCTGCCCGCGCGCAGCGTCCCGCCGTTCGTCGCGCTCGGCGTCGCGATCGGGCTGGTGCTCGGTGGGGT
Source organism: uncultured Actinomycetales bacterium (assembly GCA_964242885.1). Classification (GTDB taxonomy): domain Bacteria; phylum Actinomycetota; class Actinomycetes; order CAXTBU01; family CAXTBU01; genus CAXTBU01. Next base: position 38,222 of record CAXTBU010000016.1, on the reverse strand, counting down.
GCAGGCGCTGACCCGGTCCGCGTTCAGCCACCTGGTGCCGTCGGGCCGCGAGGCCAGCTACTTCAGCCTCTACCAGGCCACCGAGCAGGGCACGAGCTGGCTGGGCACCCTCGTCTTCGGCCTGGTCCACCAGCTCACCGGCAGCTACCGGCCGGCGCTGGCCGCGCTGCTGGCCTTCTTCGTCGTCGCCCTGGTGCTGCTGCGCCGGGTGGACTTCCGCGCGGGGATCGCCGAGGTCGGCAACCCGGTGCCGCGGGTCATCTGACGCACCCGCGGCACCGGGCGCGGCCGGCGTCCCCGCACTCGGCCGGCGGCTGGGCCGCTACTTCTTGTGCAGGCTCTCCGGCTTGTGCACGGCCTCCTTGCCGGACTTGTCGCTCTTCACCTCGTACTGCGGGTTGTCCGAGCTGGCCTTGACCTTCCGGCCGGCCTCCTCGGTCTCGGAGGTGATCTTCTTCTCGACCGTGCCGGGCACCTCCGTGCCGTGGGAGCTCCACGTCACCTGGTCGCCCTTCTTGAACTCGTCCCCACCCTTGTCCTTCGCCATGTCCGTGCCCCCTCGGTGCGTGTCGTCCCGTCCGGGCCTGTCCCCCGAGCGGGCCTTCGCCGTGCCGTAGCGCCGGGCGTCGCTCGGCTTGCCGGACCGCAGCTGCCGGACGAGCGCCTCGTGCTCGGGTGCCCACACACTGCGGTCGCGGACGATCCACGGGATCGCCGCGGCCGTCAGCGCGAGGCCCTTGACCAGGGTGGCGTCGATCCGGGCATGTCGCACCACGTGAGCGGTCCATGACAGGGCGCTGCCGGCTGGGCGGTGCAACCAGGCGGTGACGATCGTGTTCCGGATGCCGAAGTGGCCCAGGCCGGAGAAGTTGGCCAGGCTCGGGTGGTGGTGGACGACGACCTCGTCGACGTAGCGCTGCTGCCAACCGCCGCGCAACAGGTGCCAACCGACCGTCTCCTCCTCGCCGCCGAGGAAGAACCGCGGGTCGTAGCCGCCGACGGCCAGGAACGCGCTGCGTCGACAGATCGAGGCCCCACCCATGTAGCTGACCAGGACCCCGCCGGGGATGCCGTGCTCCTCGGCCAGTGGGCTGGCGGCCATCTCGACGCTGATCGGGTCCAGCCGCTGCTCGTCGTCGACCAGGATCCGGCCGGTGACCAGCGCCAGGCGCGGGTGGGTGTCCAGCAGGTCGGCGGCGAGCTCGATCCCGTCGGGCTCGTACCAGGTGTCGTCGTCACAGAAGGCGACGTAGGAGGTGTCCGCTGCCTCGACGCCCCGGTTGCGGGCCGCGGCGCCGATGTTCCGCGGCAGCTCGATCAGCCGCAGGTCCCCCGCCGCCTGGTGCCGGCGCAGCAGGTCCGGCGTCGCGTCGGTCGAGGCGTTGTCGACCGCGACGACCGGCAGACCGGTGGCGAGCAGGTGGCCCAGCGTGCGCTCCAGCCACCGGGCGCTGTTGTAGGTCAGCAGGACCTGGGTGACCCGCGGCGGTGTGGTGTCGGTTGTCACGGGCCGCAGGAAAGTCACGGGCCGCAGTGAAACAGCCCGCCCGCCTGCCCCCGGCGACCCGATCGAGTGGCGAGTTCCTCCCGCTCAGCGGGACGATCTCGCCACTCGATCACGTGCGGACCCGGCAGTCTCACCAGGCCGACCGGAGCCACCACCCCGCGGCCAGCGCGCCGGTCAGCGCGGCCACCGGCAGGACCGCGGCGGCCACGACCACCGGCCGCGTGGGCTCGGTGCCCGAGCGGAAGACCGCCAGCACCACACCGGCCGCGGCCAGGGTCGCGGGAATGGACAGCAGGCCACCGACGAGAAGCGCGGCCACCAGGCAGCCGAGGACCTCCCGGCGCACCCACCGCGGCAGCTCGGGAACCAGGAGCACCTCCTCGCCCGCGGCCCTGACCACCGGCCCCAGCCGCGCGACGGAGAACGCGACGTCCAGTGCGTGCACCTGACCTGTGGGGTCGACCAGCTCGTACATCTCCCACCGGTTGCGGCCGAGCTCCGCACCGTCCCGGGTCAGCCTCGGGTGCTTCGCGTACGGGCGCTCCACCGACAGCGACACCCCGGCGACCGAGAACGGGTAGGCGCGCGGGACCCGTCGCCGCACCCGGACCGCAGCTGTCCCCACGCACCCAGTGTTCCCGGCCGCTCCCGGCGAGCAGCTGGTCGTCCCCACCCCGGCGCCGGCCAGCTGGCCCCCACCACCGGAGCACCGCGGTGACGGCCGCTCCCTGCTGGTTGGTGACCGTTCCTGTCGCCTGGTGACCGGTGGGCCGGTCACCAGGCAGCAGGAACGGTCACCAGGCGGGCCGGCGGTCACCCCGGGTGCGGGCCCGGTCACAGGTCGGAGGCGGCGCCCGATCGGGCCTGTGGGCAAGCCTGACGCCTCCCCGGTGGACGTACCGTGTAAGAACCCGAAGACCCCCGCCGAGTGCCCCACCCCGGACCCGCGCCCGACCCACCCGAGGTCGGGGGTACGCCACGAGAGCCCGCGGAAGGCCATCGACGGATGAACCCGCTCGCCGTTCCCGAGCACCTGCTGGCCGCGTGCATGGCCGCAACGGGCACGTCTGTCGTGATCACCGACGCGCTGGCCCCGGACGACCCCGTGGTGTGGGTCAACCCCGCCTTCGAGGTGGCCACCGGCTACCGCGCGGACCAGGTCGTCGGCCGCAACCTGCGGTTCCTGCAGGGGCCGGACACCGATCCCGAGGCGACCCAGCTGATCCGGACGGCGTTGCAGGCCGGGCAGCCCGCCCGCGTCCGGCTGGTGAACCACCGCCCGGACGGCTCCTCCTGGTGGAACGAGATGTACCTGTCCCCGGTGCGAGGCCCCGACGGGACCCTCACGCACTACGTCGGCGTCCAGCACGACGTCACGGCGCAGGTCGCGGTGGAGGCCGACGCGGAGTTCGCGGCGACCCACGACCCGCTGACCGGGTTGGCCAACCGGCCCTCGTTCACCGCCCAGCTCGAGCGGGAGCTCGCCCGCAGCCGCCGTGACCGGCGCGCGGTCGCCGTGCTGTTCCTGGACGTGGACGGCTTCAAGACGGTCAACGACACCCACGGCCACGCCGCCGGCGACGCGCTGCTCGTCGCTATCGCCGGCCGGTTGCGGGACCGGCTGCGGGGGGAGGACCTCGTCGCCCGCCTCGGCGGCGACGAGTTCCTCGCCCTGATCGTGGACCTGTCCGGCGACGGCGCCGACGCCGTCGCAACGGTGACGGCGGACCTCACCGCGGCGATGGCCGACCCGTTCGTCTTCGACGACGTCGAGTACCCGATCACGTTGAGCATCGGTGCCGCCGTGCACCCGCGCGACGGACGGACCGCCGACGAGCTGATCGCCGCGGCCGACGCCGCCATGTACGCGGAGAAGGCCGTGAACCGGGCCGCGTCGACGGACTGACGGACGACTGACGGACGGGACTGACGGACTGGACCGCCGCCCGGCCCGCGGCGCGTCCCGGCCGGGCCGGCGCGGATGCATGGTGAGACTGGCCGGATGTCCGTCGACCGAGCCCGGGGCCCGGCACCGGCCCTCGTCACGCTGGTCGACGCGTTCTTCGCCGCGCGGCGCCCGCGCAAGGAGTCCCCGCACACCACCGCCGCCTACCGGCGCGACCTGGCCGCGATCTGCGCGCTCGCCGCCGCCGAGCGGGGCGTCGACGCAGTCGAACTGACGCTGGCCGACCTGGACCGGGACACGTTGCGGTCCGCGTTCGGGGTGCACGCCGACGGCCACGCCGCCGCTTCGGTGCTGCGGACGTGGTCGGCGTGGAACCAGTTCTTCACCTTCTGCGTCGCCGACGGGTTCACCACGGGCAACCCGATGGCCTCGGTCGCGCGGCCGCGGCGCCCGCCCCGCCAGCCCAAGCCGCTGCGCGGGGAGGACACCCCCGAGCAGCTGCTGCGCCGGCTGTCCGCGGGTGACGTCGCGCCGGGCGGCCGCCGCGACCCCTGGCCGGAACGGGACGTGGCCGTGCTGGCGCTGGCCCTGGTCACCGGACTGCGCAGCGCCGAGCTGCTGTCGCTGACCGTCGGCTCGCTGGCCGGCCGGCCCGGGGAGCGGCGCATCCACGTGATCGGCAAGGGCGGCAAGAGCCGGTCGGTTCCGGTGGAGCCCGGGCTGGAGGCGGTCCTGGCCGCGTACCTCGCCTCGCGCCGGACCCGGCTGCCGGCCGAGAAGCCCGGCCGGGACGGCCCGCTGCTGGTCGACCGCTCCGGCGGACCGCTGCGCCGCGGCGGGCTGCAGTACCTGGTCCGCAGCGCCTACCGCGAGGCCGGCCTGCACGACCGGGTGCCGGTGGGGGCGAACGTGCACGCGCTGCGGCACACCTTCGCCACCCGGCTGGCCGAGGACGGCGCGACCGCCAGCGAGATCATGACGCTGCTCGGGCACGCCTCGATCGCCACCAGCCAGGGGTACATCGACTCCACCAACCGCGAGCAGCGGGCCGCCGCCGCGGCCAACCGCACCTACCGGGTCCTCGACGAGCTCGCGCCCGACCGCTGACCGGTGACCCGAGCACTCCCGTACCGCGAGGGCGCTCGACCAGCCCCGTTCCGCCCAGCCTGGGCCGTTCCCGGTACGCCAGTGCACGGGTGGCGGACGTCAGCAGGCGTGGAACGCCGGTCAGCGGGCGATGTTCGACATCACGTGCTTGATCCGGGTGTAGTCCTCCAGCCCGTACACCGACAGGTCCTTGCCGTACCCGGACCGGCCGAACCCGCCGTGCGGCATCTCCGCGACCAGCGGGATGTGGCAGTTGATCCAGACGCAGCCGTAGTCCAGGCCGCGGGCCATCCGCATCGCCCGGCCGTGGTCGGCGGTCCACACGCTCGAGGCCAGCCCGTAGTCGCTGTCGTTGGCCCACGCCAGCGCCTGGTCCTCGTCGGTGAACCGCTGCACGGTGATGACCGGCCCGAAGATCTCCGAGCTGACGGCCTCGTCACCCTGGCGCAGCCCGCTGACGACGGTCGGCTCGTGGAAGTACCCGGCCGAGCCGACCCGGTGCCCGCCGGCGTCGACGCTGGCGTGGTCCGGCAGCCGGTCCAGGAACCCGCGGACCCGGTCCAGCTGGCCGGCGTTGTTGAGCGGGCCGAAGTCGACGCCGTCCGCGTCGGGCATCCCCGTCGTGGTGGCCAGGGCCTGCTCGGTGAGCGCGGCCAGGAAGTCGTCGTGCACCCGCGGGCCGGCCAGCACCCGGGTGGCCGCCGTGCAGTCCTGCCCGGCGTTGAAGTACCCGGCGACCGCGATGGCCTCGGCCGCGGCCGCGACGTCGGCGTCGTCGAACACGACGACCGGCGCCTTGCCGCCGAGCTCGAGGTGCACCCGCTTGAGGCTCCGCGCGGCGGCCTGCGCGACAGCGGTCCCCGCCGCGACCGACCCGGTGATCGACACCATCGCCGGCACCGTGTCGTCCACCAGCGCCGCACCGGTGGCGCGGTCCCCGCACACCACGTTCAGCACCCCGGGCGGGAGGAACTCGGCGGCGATCTCCGCCAGCAGCGCCGTGGTGACCGGCGTGGTGTCGCTCGGCTTGAGCACGACGGTGTTGCCGGCCGCCAGCGCCGGGGCGAGCTTCCAGACGGCCATCATCATCGGGTAGTTCCAGGGGGTGACCTGGGCGCACACCCCGATCGGCTCCCGGCGGACGAACGAGGTGTGGTCGGCCAGGTACTCCGTCGCCGCGCGGCCCTCCAGCAGGCGGGCGGCGCCGGCGAAGAAGCGCAGCTGGTCGACCATCGGCGGGATCTCCTCACTCGCCGTCAGCGCGAGCGGCTTGCCGGTGTTGCGGCTCTCGGCGGCGACCAGCTCGTCGGCGCGTGCCTCGACGGCGTCCGCGATCCGCAGCAGCGCCAGCTGCCGCTCGGCCGGCGTGGTGTCCCGCCAGCCGGGAAACGCCGCGGCCGCCGCCCGGGTGGCCGCGGCCACGTCGGCCGGCCCGGAGACGGGCGCGGTCCCGTACCCCTCGCCGGTGGTCGGGTCGACCAGCTCGCTGGTCCGCCCGTCGGCCGCGGTGCGGTGCTCTCCCCCGACGAGGTTCTGCACCCGCACGGCGGATGCCTCGACGCGTGGGCGGGACTGGTCGGTGGTGGTCATCGGGACATCCTCGGGGTCTCCGGCGCGCCCGTGCGGCTCGCGGGGACGGCTCGCCGGAAGAAGGTCCGGTCGGACAGCTCGCACGCCACCATGACGAGGACCCCGAGCACCAGCGACCCGATGCCGAGCAGGAACACCCCGCCCACGCCGGCGAACGAGGTGGCGCCGTAGTCGACGGCCCACATGTCGTGGGCGCTCTTGGCGAAGCACACGGTGAGGATCGCGGCGCCGGCGAACGGGAGCAGTCCCCGCACCACGAACGGGCGCACGCCCGCGGTCAGGTCGCGCCGGAAGTGCCACACGCAGGCGAAGCCGGTGAGCGCGTAGTAGAACGCGATCAGCAGACCGAGCGCGGCGATCGAGTCCGCGAGGACGTTGCCGCTGATCGCCGCGAGCCCCACGTAGAAGACGACGGACGCGACGCCCATCCCGACGGTCGACCAGGTCGGGGTCTGGTACCGCGGGTGCATCCGGCGGAACACCGTCGGGATCGCCCGGCGGGCGGCCATCGACAGCGTCGTGCGGGCCGTCGGCAGGATGGTCGTCTGCGTCGAGGCCGCGGCCGAGGTGAGGACCGCGATGATCAGGACCTTGCCGAACACACTGCCCAGCACCTCGTCGCCCAGCACCGCCAGCACGTCGCCCTGGTTGTCCTCGTCCGTCAGCACGGCCAGGCCACCGAAGGCCTGGCAGGCCACGGTGACGAGCAGGTAGATGGCCAGCAACCCCAGCGTCGACAGGATCGCCGCACGCCCCGGCGTGCGCTCGGCGTCCCGCGTCTCCTCGTTGCACGCGACCGCGGTGTCCCAGCCCCAGTAGATGAACACCGCCAGCAGGACTCCCGCGGACAGGGCGCTGAACGACGGGATGGCGAACGGGTCGAACCAGCTGGCCGCCGGGCGCACCGCGCCGGCCGGCGCGTGCCCGGACCAGACCCGGACCAGGGCGACGACCGAGAAGACCACCAGCGCCGCGACCTCCACCGCGAGCAGCACGAACTGCAGCCGCGCGGACACCTCCAGACCGCGGTAGCAGACCCACGTCAGCACCACGATCCAGGCCGCCCCGACGAGCGTCGTCCAGAACGTGCTCGCCGCGAGGCTGTCCGCGCCGAACAGCAGGAAGCCGTACTGGCCGGCGATCTGCGCCAGGTTCGCCATCACCACGACGTCGGCGACGACGATCCCCCAGCCGCCCATCCACCCGGCCCGGGGCCCGAACGCCCGGGTCGCCCAGCTGAAGGTCGTGCCGCAGTCCGGGTCCACCGCGTTCAGCTCGCGGTAGGCGTAGGCGATGCACAGCATCGGCACGAACGCGGCCACCATCACCACCGGCGACTGCAGGCCCACCGCCGCCGCCACGAACCCGATCGTCGCGGCCAGGCTGTACCCGGGCGCGGCCGACGAGATGCCGATCACCACGCTGGACACCAGCCCGAGCACGCCGGCTCGCAGGCCCTTGTCGGCGGTGCCCGGCCCGGGGGTCGGCGTGACGTCGGTGATCGACGGGTCTGCGACGGCCATGCGGTCCTCCCGGTCCTCCACCCGCGTGCGGGCAGCACGCGCAGCCACGAAGGCTGGACCCGCCCAGGTTTCGGGTGTGTGAACAGTGCTCCGGGTCCACCGGCCGGACGGGCTCCACCGGGTGCAGCCGGCCGGGAGCGCTGCGCCGTCCGGAACGGGCCGGACGCGCCATGCTGTCCCGCCGTGGGGTACCGGGAGCTCAGCCTGTGGCACGACCAGACCGCCGGCTCCGACCAGCCGAGGTCACCGCTGGCCGGGGACGTCACGGCGGACGTCGCGGTGATCGGCGCGGGGTACACCGGGCTGTGGACGGCCTACCACCTGGTGCGGCGCGACCCGTCACTGCGCATCGTCGTCCTCGAGCGCGAGGTGGCCGGCTTCGGGGCCTCGGGCCGCAACGGCGGGTGGTGCACCGCGCTGTTCCCGGCCTCCTGGCGGCGGATGGCCCGCAGCGCGCCCCGCTCGTCGGTGGTCGCGATGCAGGCGGCCCTGGAGGACTCGGTCGACGAGGTCGGTCGGCTCGCCACGGCCGAGGGGATCGACTGCTCGTACGCCCGCGGTGGCACCGTGACGCTGGCGCGCAACCCGGCACAGCTCGCGCGCGCCGCGTCGGCGGTGGCCGAGGCCCGGTCCTGGGGCTTCGGCCCGGACACGCTGGACCTGGTGAGCGCCGGGCAGGCGGCCGAGCGGGTCCGGGCGACCCGGGTCCTCGGCGCGCTGACCAGCGACCACTGCGCCGCGCTGCACCCGGGCCGGCTGGTCCGCGGGCTGGCCGCGGCGGTGCAGCGGCGCGGGGTCGTCGTCCACGAGAGCACGGCGGCGCTGGCGGTCGACCCGCACCGGGTGCGCACCGAGCACGGCACCGTCAGCGCCGACGTGGTCGTCCGGGCGACCGAGGGGTACACCGCGCAGCTGCCCGGCCACCGCCGCGACCTGGTCCCCGTCTACTCCCTCATGCTGGCCACCGAGCCGTTGCCGGCCGACGTCTGGGCGCAGATCGGCCTCTCCGACCGGGCGACGTTCAGCGACAAGCGGCACCTGACGATCTACGGCCAGCGCACGGCCGACGGGCGCATCGCCTTCGGTGGGCGCGGCGCGCCGTACCACCTCGGATCCCGCGTCAGCCCCGCCTACGACCGGGTCGAGCGCGTGCACGCCGCGCTGCACCGGACACTGGTCGACCTGTTCCCGGTCGTTGCCGGTGCAGCGGTCACGCACCGGTGGGGCGGCAACCTCGGGATCCCCCGCGACTGGTACCCCAGCGTCGGGTTCGACCGGGCGTCCGGGTTGGCCTGGGCCGGCGGCTACGTCGGCGACGGGGTCGCGGCAGCGCAGCTCGCCGGGGCGACCCTGGCGGACCTCGTCCTGCGCCGGGACACCGACCGCACGCACCTGCCGTGGGTGCGGTCGCGTACGGCGCGCTGGGAACCGGAGCCACTGCGCTGGCTCGGCGTCAACGGCGTCACCGCGCTGATGACCCGCGCGGACCGGACGGAGGCGCGTACCGGGCGGCCGTCGTGGGCGGCCGGGGCGTTCTGGCGGGCACTCGGCCAGTGAGCACGGCCGCGAGCCCCGGAACGGCCGCAGGAGCCGGGCGGGGCACCTGCGCCCGGCGCAGCGCCCGCATCGCGGCGCGGCGCACGTCCCGGTCCAGCCGGTCCAGGAACAGGTGCCCGTCCAGGTGGTCGACCTCGTGCTGCAGGCACCGGGCCAGCAGGCCCGAGCCGGTCACCGTCACCGGCCGGCCCGCCGCGTCCTGGCCGGTCACGGTCGCGGTCAGCGCCCGGGTCGTCCGGAACCACTGCCCCGGCAGCGACAGGCACCCCTCCTCGTCGTCCTGCTCCCCGCCGAGCCCGGACAGCACCGGGTTGAACACGCACCCGGTCTCGCCTTCGACCGACCAGGAGAAGGCGCGGACCCCGACGCCGATCTGCGGGGCGGCCACCCCGGCCCGGCCGGCCGGCTCGACGGTGTCCAGCAGGTCGGTGGCCAGCGCCGCGGTGCGCTCGTCGAACACGCGGACCGGGTCGGCCGGGGTCCGCAGCAGCGGGTCGCCCAGCAGGCGGATCGGGCGCACCGCCACCGTGTCCTCCTCGATTCCGGTCCGACCCCCGCAC
>CAXTBU010000016.1:24426-28372 GCA_964242885.1 uncultured Actinomycetales bacterium | reverse complement strand
CGGGAGCCGCTGGCCCGCCTCGACGAGCTGCTCGACGCGTTCCCCGACGCCCGGGTGAACGTCGACGTCAAGGAGGACGCCGCGGTCGGCCCGTTCCTGGCGGCGCTGCGCCGCACCGGGAGCGCGTCCCGGGTCGGGGTGGCGTCGTTCTCCGCCTCCCGAGCCGCCCGGCTGCGGCGCGCGCTGGGCCCGGCGGTCGCCGTGTCGGCGACCCCGCTGGAGGTGCTGGCCTGGCTCGTCGCGTCCCGGCTCCCCGCGGGGGCCGGCCGACCCGCGCTGCGCCGGCTGCCGCTCCGCACCGGCCCGGTCAGCTACCAGGTGCCGCCGTCCGCGCGCGGCGTGGCGGTGGTCACCGCCCGGACCGTCCGCGCCGCCCACCGCGCCGGGCGCCAGGTGCACGTCTGGACCGTGGACGACCCCGGCCAGATGGCCGCGCTGCTCGACCTGGGGGTGGACGGGATCGTCACCGACCGGCCGGACACGCTGCGCGACGTGCTGATCGCCCGCGGCCAGTGGCACGGCTGAGCCGCCTCGCCACGACCTCGTCACGAACCGCCCGAGGAGCAGGCATCCTTGGGGTCGGTGTCGCAACCGTCCGCGGGGTGCGGGAACCGATCGAGGCCGGCCGGTGTTCTGCTCCGTAGCCGGGTGGTGCGACATCCCCGGCAGTGTCGAGCGTCCGGTCAGCCCGGACGGTGTGGAGGTGTCAGATGGCCGAGCGCAGTCTGCGTGGATCGCGCCTGGGCGCGACCAGTTACGAGGACGACCGTGGCGTCGAGTTCGTGGCGCGGAAGTCGGTGTCGTTCGAGTGCCCCGAGGGCCACGTCGTCACCATCCCTTTCGCCCACGACGCCGAGGTGCCCGCCCGGTGGCAGTGCCCCAAGTGCGGGGCCGACGCCCTGGTCCGGGACGGCGACACCTCGCCGGCCAAGGCCACCAAGCCCGGGCGCACCCACTGGGACATGCTGCTGGAGCGGCGCAGCGTCGACGAGCTCGAGGAGCTGCTGCAGGAGCGCTTGCACCTGCTGCGCTCGGGCGCGCTGATCGGTGACCGCGGGACCCCGCGGACGGCTGGCCGCGAGGCCGGCGGCCGCCGCAGCTGATCGCAGCCGCCGCGACCTGCGCGGGCCCGGACCGTCTCGACGGTCCGGGCCCGTTCGCGTCGGCGTCCCACCGCCGCGCCGGCCGCACCGCCGCACCGGCCGCCTGCGGGCGGGCGGACAGATCGGGTCAGTGGCGCTGGGCCGGCCGGCGTCCGGTCAGCTGGCGGGCCCGGTCGGCCAGCCCCCACACGGTGACCCGCCACAGCGCCTCGGCGACGATCGACCGGCTCATCTTGGACGTGCCGTGCTCACGCTCCACGAAGGTGATCGGGACCTCGACGACCCGCGCGCCGGCCCGGACCGCGCGCCATGCCAGGTCCACCTGGAAGCAGTACCCCTGCGACTGGACGCCGGACAGCTCCATCTTGTCCAGCGCTGCCCGCCGGTAGGCGCGGAAGCCGCCGGTCGCGTCACGCAGCGGGATGCCCAGGGCGACCCGGGTGTAGAGGTTTCCCCCGCGGGACAGCACCTCACGGGAGCGGGGCCAGTTGACGACGGTCCCGCCGGCCACCCACCGCGAGCCCAGCGCGACGTCGGCGTCCAGCAGCGCCTCGAGCAGCCTGGTCAGGTCGGCCGGGCGGTGCGACCCGTCGGCGTCCATCTCCACCAGCACGTCCATGTCGTGCTCGGCCCCCCAGGCGAAGCCGGCCAGGTAGGCGGCACCCAGGCCCTGCTTGCCGGTCCGGTGCAGGACGTGCACCCGGCTGTCGGCCGCGGCCAGCCGGTCGGCGATCTCCCCCGTGCCGTCCGGGGAGTTGTCGTCGGCCACCAGGACGTCCACCTGCGGCGCCGCCGCCAGGATGCCGCGGACGATCCGCTCGACGTTGTCCCGCTCGTCGTAGGTCGGCACGATCACCAGCACCCTGCCGAGCCCCGCGATCGCGCGTCCGGGGTCGTCCCGGTTGTCCGTTGCCACGTGTGCGCTCCCTCTCCGGTGATCACTGACTGCCCACCGTGACACGACCGGTCGCCCGGGCCGTAGTCCGGTCCCGCGCGCCGGCCCGGCAGGCGCCGGCGGGTGACCGGCGGAACGGGCGGCCGGCTCAGACCGTCGGAGCCTGGCGACGCGCGCGGCGGGCCAGGACGACCCCGGCCGCCGCGGCGAACAGCCCGGCCAGGGAGACAGCCGCCTCCGGCCACGCCCCCACCCGGTCGGCCACCGTCTGGGACGTGCGCAGCGGGACGAGCCCGGTGACGACGGCGCGGGTGAACAGCTCGGTCCTCCCGTGCGCCACGCCGTCCGGGGTGATGATCGCGCTGACGCCGACCGTCGAGGCGTGCAGGACCGTGCGCCCGTGCTCGACGGCCCGCAGCTGCGACATCGCCAGCTGCTGCACGGACTCGTCGGTGAACCCGAACGTCGAGTTGTTCGTCGGCACCGCCAGCAGGTCGGCCCCGGCCCGGACGCCGTCGCGGAGAACGCCGTCGAACGCGACCTCGAAGCAGATCGCCGGGCCGAGGACGGTGGGGCCGGCGCGCAGGGCGCCGATTCGGTCCCCCGGCGTCATGTCGACCGGGACGAGGTCGACCGCGGAGGACACCCGGCGGGCCAGTGACCGGAACGGGATGTACTCACCGAACGGCACCGGCAGGCGCTTGACGTAGAGCCCGTCGGGGCCGGTGACGGGGCCGTCCGCGGTCCAGACGATCATCGCGTTCCGGCGGACCGGCACCGCCGGGTCCACGGTGTCGGCGTCGCCCGAGCCGTCGAGGATCGCGCCGACCACGATCGGCGCACCCACCCGGCGGACCGCCGCGGTGACGACGCCCCCCGCGGCCGCGTCGGCCAGCAGGTCGATGTCGGAGGCGTTCTCCGGCCACAGCACGAGGTCCGGGCGCTGCTCGCGGCCGGCCTCGATGTCGGCGGCCAGCTGGTCGGTGGCCGCGACGTGGTTGAGCAGCACCTGCTCGGGGCTGTCGCGGGTCAGACCGGACCGGGCGACGTTGCCCTGCACCAGCGCGACCCGGACCGAGGTCGGCCCGCCGGCGGCTGCCTGCCCGGCGATCGGCCGCGGGACCAGCAGCGGGCCGGCGGTCACCGCGACCGCACCGGCCAGGCAGGCCCCGGCCACGGCGACCCGCACGCGGGCGCCACGGTCGGCCCGGGCGGCAGCGACGACCGCCGCGGCCAGCAGCCCGCCGGCCAGTGCCACGACGAAGGTGACCGCCGGCGCCCCGCCGAGCGATGCCGCTGCCAGGGTCGGCGCCTCGGCCTGGGAGAAGGCGAGCCGCGCCCACGGGAAGCCGCCGAACGGGACCCGGCCGCGGGCCGCCTCGACGGCGACCCACAGCGCCGCGTACCAGACCGGCCCGCCCGGGACCCGCAGTGCCGCCGACGCGACCGCACCGAACACCGCCAGGAAGGCCGCCTGCGACGCGGCGAGCAGCAGCCACGGGACGGCGCCGACGTAGATGCCGCTCCAGCCGAGCAGGGGCACGAAGGACGCCAGCCCGAACGCCGCGCCGACCAGCGCGCCGGACCTGGCGCCCCGCCCGCGCAGCGCCAGGCAGAACAGGCCGGTCGCCGGTGCGGCGACGATCCACGCGTCGTGACCCGGGAAGGCCAGGACGAGCAGCAGGCCCGCGGCCACGGCCAGCAGCAGCCGGGCCGGCAGGCCCCCGGTGAACCGCGTGACGGGGCCGGCGCCGGACCGGGGGCCGGGTGTCCCACCGGCCCGGGCGGTGGCCCCGGAGAATGGACGCAGACCGGCGCGGGCGCCCGGGGGCAGGTCCGACCGGCGAACGGTCGTCGGCGCGGACATGGCGCGAACCTACCGCCGAGTGCGCCCTGCCGGTCGGCCGGCGGGCGTGCCGGCGGACTCCTGGCGGGAGCCTGTCGGGCC
>CAXTBU010000016.1:15781-24326 GCA_964242885.1 uncultured Actinomycetales bacterium | reverse complement strand
CCGCGAGGCGGTGGTCCGCCGCGAGGCGGTGGTTCGCCGGGACGACCGGGAACCTGCGGGCCTTCGGTCCGCACCCGCACCGACCGGCTGTCGGCGTGGGCACGTTGTCTAGGGGCCCGCAGGTGCCCCGGGTCGAGCCCGATCGCTCGCCTGGTGGCCGCCCACCCACCACGGGGGGCTGGTGGCGGGGCGTTCCGGCTGCTGCCGGACACGCTCCGGTGGGCGGGGCACCTGGTGTCGTCCGTCATGTTCCGGAGCCTCGGGCAGCCCTGTCAACCGGCTGCTGACCAGCGGCGATCGGAGAACGCGCAGGTGAACGGACCCCCCTTGATCACTTGCCGTGTTCGAACTTTCGCTCTGCGTTGTGCGTGTCGAGGCCGACACGCCGGAGGTCCCGGACACGCCGTCTCGGCTGGTGGAAGGCCGCGGGGACAGCGTCGGCCGGCTGTTCATCCCCATGCCCCGGCGCGCCGGCCCCCGACGAGCAGGCCCCGGCAGACCGGCAGCGGGCGGGCCCCACCCAGTGCAGGCAGTGCGGCGACGCCCGACCTGGGGTCGGTGGACCACCGCGCGACCCGGCTGTCCGGTGCCGTCTCGTCCCAGCCGGCCGGAACCTCCCAGCACGCCAGGTGCGCCGGGGCCCCGACGGTCAGCCGCCCGGCGCCCGGCCGCCCGGCGGCGCGCCAGCCGCCGCGGGTCGCGGCCGCGAAGGCTGCGCGGGCGCCCAGTGCCTGGCCCGGGACGGGGTGCCCGACCGCGTCTCGGACCGCGGCCCACCCGGCCAGCGGTGTCACCGGGGCGTCCGAGCCCAGGGCGACGGGCAGCCCGGCGGCCGCGAGGTCGGCGAACGCGTTCATCCCGGCCGCCCGCCGCGGCCCGAGGCGCTGCTCGTACATGCCGCCGGGCCGGCCCCACGTCGTGGCGAACGCCGGCTGGACACTGGCGGTCGCGCCGAGGCCGGCCAGCGGGGCGACCAGCTCGCGCGGGATCATCTCTGCGTGCTCCAGCCGGGGCGCGGTGGCCGCCACCCCAGCCGGCCCGAGAAGCGCCGCGGCCGACGCGAGCCCGTCGGCGACCGCGGTCGCGGCCCCGTCACCGATCAGGTGGAAGCCGGTCCGGATGCCGGCGCGGGCGCAGGCCACGACGTGCTCGGCGATCTGGTCGGCGCTCAGCTGCAGCACCCCCCGGTGCGACGCGTCCCGGTACGGCTCGAGCAGCGCGGCCGTCCGGGACCCCAGGGAGCCGTCCACGCACAGGTCGCCGCCACAGCCGGTCGCGCCGGCCGCCCGGGCGACCGCCACTCCCCCGTCGGCCGCGTGCTGTCCCCACCAGGCCGCGACCACCGGCCGGGCAGGCCCGGCCGGGCTCCCGGGGCCGGTGTCGGGGTCGCCGGGACGCAGCAGCACCCCCAGCTCGTCGAGCAGCGCGAGATCGTCGACGTCCGCCAGCTGCGGGGCGGCCATCTCGTGCAGGAAGCCGATGCCCGCGGCGGCGGCCGCGTCCAGCGCGGCCACCAGCAGGTCCCGCCGGGCGGCCCGGGTCAGCAGCCCGGACAGCACCAGCGGCAGCGTCACCGCCCCGGGGCGGTCCTCCCAGGCGAGCAGCGCGTCGCTGCCCGTCGGACCGCGGGGGCCGACCGCGTCCCGCGACGGGCCGGTGACCAGGGCCGAGTGGACGTCGACCCGCCCGAGGAAGACCGGTCGCCCGCCGGCGGCCGCGTCCAGCTCCGACCGCGTCGGCAGGCGGCCCGGTTCCGCCCACGTGCTGTCGTCCCAGCCGAGTCCGAGCACGACCTGGCCGGCCGGCAGCGTCCGTGCCCGGGCGGCGACCGCGTCGAGCAGGTGCCCCGCCGAGCGGATGCCGGACAGGTCCGGTGAGGACACGGCGAGTCCGGTCGCGGCGAGGTGGACGTGGGCGTCGACGAACGCCGGTGTGACCAGCAGACCGTCCAGGAGCACCGTCTCGTCGACGGCGCCCGCGGCCCGCACCAGGCCGTCCGCGCCGTCCTCGTCGCCGATCCACGCGACCACGCCCCGCTCGACCAGCACCGCGGTGGCGCCGGGCAGGCCCGGGGCGTGCACCGCGCCGCCGCGCAACAGCAGCCGACCGGGTGACGCGGGCGGTGCGGTGGCGGGCGCTGTGGTGGAGGGCGGCGCGGGGATGCGTCCGCTCAGCGGGAACGCCGACGGGCGCGCGCGGAGGGCGCTGTCACCTCGGCAGGGGCACCGAGCCGGCGCAGGTTGTCCAACAGCTTGGCGGCGCCGGGGCCGGACGGGTCCGGGCGGGCGAACCGGGTCGTCCCGGCGGACGCGGAACGTCGGCTCGACGGAGCGGGACGCCGCGACCCGCCGAGCGGCAACGGGACACTGCTCACCGACGCCTCCTGTCCGGGGGCCGGTCGCGTGCCCGGCCCGTTCCTCCACGGTAGCCCGCCGGCGTGTCGCGTCCAGCCCCCGCGGCCGGGCCCGGGGGACGGGTCGGGCACCGCTCACCGCACTCCGCTCACCGCACTCCGCTCACCGCACTCCGCTCACCCGTTCACCGCTCACTGCACTCCGTTCACCGCTGACCGCTGACCGCTCACAGCACGAGGACCCGCAGCGTCTCGGCCGCCTGCGCCAGCGCCGACCGCACGTCGGCGCTCCACAGCACGTCGAAGCTGCCGTCCGGGCCGTCGAGGCTGACGCAGCCGACGACGTTCGAGCTCTGCCCGCTGTCGTCGATCAACGGCGCCGCGAGGACCGCGCCGTACTTGCCCGCCAGCGCCGCGAACTCGTCCCAGGTGAACCCGTCCCGGACGTCGTCGGGGACCGTCGACCAGCGCTCGGCGGGCACCCGCAGCCACGGCCCGCTGTCGGCCGCGACGTCCTGGCCGACCACCTCGCCGGTCGCGACGCACAGCCCGATCACCCCCTTGCCCGGACGCCAGACCACCCCCGACGCCGTCGGCCGGCGCGACGCCCGTTCGCGGACGACGCGCACCAGCCGCAACCGGGCCGCCCGGGAGCCCGGCGAGACGCCGTCGACGAGGTTGGCCAGCGCCGCACCCGGCGGCCAGCGGTCGGCCCGCAGCAGGTGCAGCGAGACGCCCAGCTCGCGGGTGTCCAGGTCGGTGAGGTCCTGCACCGTGTAGGCGAGCGAGCGCAGGACGAAGGCGATCCTCTCGTGCACGGCGGCGTCGCGCCGGCGCCGCCACGCGCCCACCGCCGACACCGTCGTGCTGAGGAACGCGAGCGTGGCGCTGACCGCGACCGCGCCCACCTGCACCCGCAGGGGCGGGGCGATCACCTTGAGCTGGGTCAGTCCCAGCAGGACGGCGGTGGCGGCCGCGACGGCCGCCGCGGCGACCGCCCACAGCACCCGGCCGCCTGCGCTGTCCCGGCCGTTCACCTGCCCGTCCCCGTCCTCCGCATGATGCTCGGCAGCCTGGCAGGCGGTACCGACATGACAGTCCGCGACCGACTGGTGACGGATGCTCGCCGACGGTCAGGCGGGCAGGCGCACCAGGTCGTGGGTGGTCGTGTTCACCGGCTCCGCGCCGTCCTCGGTGACCAGCACGATGTCCTCGATCCGGGCACCGAACCGGCCCTCGAGGTAGATGCCGGGCTCGACGCTGAAGGCCATCCCAGCCGCCAGCACGGTGTCGTTCCCGTCGAGGATCCACGGCGGCTCGTGCCCGTCCAGGCCGATCCCGTGGCCGGTCCGGTGCGGGAAGTCCGCGCCGTATCCGGCGGCCACGATCGGCGCCCGGGTCGTGGAGTCGATCGAGCCGGCCGCGACGCCCGGTGCAACGGCCGCGACGCCGGCGGCCTGCGCGTCCTGCAGGACCCGGTAGAGCTCGACGAAGTCCGGGTGCGGGTCCCCGACGACGTAGGTGCGGGTGCAGTCGGACCGGTAGCCGGACTCGAGAACGCCACCGATGTCCACCACGACCGGGTCACCGGGCTCGACGACGCGGTCGGACAGGCTGTGGTGCGGGCTGGCGCCGTTGGGCCCCGAGCCGACGATGACGAAGTCGACCTCCGCGTGCTCCTGCGCGATCGCCGCCGCCAGGTCGGCGCCGACCTCGCGTTCGGTGCGCCCGGCGCGCAGCCACTGGCCCATCCGGGCGTGCACCCGGTCGATGGCGGCGCCGGCGGCCCGCAGCTCGGCCAGCTCACCGGGCTGCTTGACCAGCCGCAGCGCGTCCAGCACCCGGCCGGCCAGGACCTGCCGGGTGCCGGGCATCGCCTGCGCCAGCCGCAGCAGCTGGCGGGCCTGCATCGTGTCGTCGACGCCGACCGTCGCCGTTCCGCCGCCCGGCCAGCCCGGGGCGCCGGCCAGCCGGGCGGCCACCAGCTCCGCCGGGTGCTCCGTCTCGGCCCAGGTCAGCAGCCGCAGGCCGGCGCGGACCGCCGGTGCGGTCGAGGCACCGAGCCGCTCCAGCTCCGGGACGAGCAGGAACGGCTCCCCGGCCGCGGGCACCACCAGCGCGGTCAGCCGCTCGCTGAGCATCGCCTGGTAGCCGGTCAGGTAGCGCAGGGACGTCCCGGGGGTGAGCACGAGGGCGTCGATCCCGGCTGCGGCCATGCCGGCGACCGCCTGGCTCAGCCGGACCGGGAGGTCGGCGGCCAGCTCGGCGCCGGGAGCGGTCACCGTGCACCCGCGGCGCTGGTCACGGCGGGTCGAGCGGGGCACGGCGTCGGCATGGCGTCACCCTAGGCAGCACCCGGGAACCGGTCCCGACCACTGTTCGACCCGCGTTCCCAGCACGGCTCCGGAACCGAGAGGATGGAGCCCGGATCGCGGTGAGGCGGACCAGGTGGCCGGGGCACGACGGGTCTCCGGCCGGACGGTCGGGAGGCTCGCCGACGAGTGGTCGAGCGCAGGCGACGGTTCGCCGACAGGCGATCGAGTGGGACGGGGCACGGGCATGCAGCGGGCGACGACGGCAGTGACGGCGGGCAGGCCGTCGGGCCCTGGAGCGACCCTCAACACCCCGCCGGTGTTCGCCTCGACCTTCCGCGACGGCGGCGACACGGGGTACGGGCGCAACGACAACCCGACCTGGCAGGCGCTGGAGATGGCGGTCGCGACGCTGGAGGGCGGCGCCGGCGCGGTCGCGTTCGGCAGTGGCCAGGCGGCGACCGCGGCCGTGCTGGCCGGGCTGCCCACCGGGTCCCGCGTGGTCGGCCCCGCGGTCGGGTACCTGGGCACCCGGGGCCTGCTCACCGACCTGGCCGCGGACCGGGCGCTGCAGGTGGAGCTGGTGGACGTCACCGACACCGACGCGGTCCGCGCGGCACTGACCGGGCCCGGCCACGTCGACCTGCTGTGGCTGGAGTCGCCGACGAACCCGTTGCTGGACGTCGCCGACGTGCCCGCCCTCTGCGCGGCTGCCCGGGCCGCCGGCACGGCGACGGTGGTGGACAACACCTTCGCCACGCCGCTGCGCCAGCGCCCGCTGGAGCTCGGCGCGGACCTTGTGGTGCACAGCGCGACCAAGTTCATCGGCGGGCACTCCGACCTGCTGCTGGGTCTGGTCGT
Organism: uncultured Actinomycetales bacterium; assembly: GCA_964242885.1. Classification (GTDB taxonomy): domain Bacteria; phylum Actinomycetota; class Actinomycetes; order CAXTBU01; family CAXTBU01; genus CAXTBU01. Next base: position 18,800 of record CAXTBU010000016.1, on the reverse strand, counting down.
CGCCGCCGACGCCGACCGGGTCGCCGCGCTGCGGGCGCGCCGGACCGTCACCGGGGCGGTGCCGGGTGTCGCGGAGGCGTTCCTGGCCCTGCGCGGACTGCGGACCCTGGACGTGCGGCTGGCGCGCGCCGAGGCCAGCGCCGCCGAGCTGGCCCGCCGGCTGGCCGAGCACCCGGCGGTGGACCGCGTCCGCTACCCCGGGCTGGCCGGTGGGCGGTCCGCGGAGCGGCTCGCCGCGCAGACCGACGGCCCGGGCGCCGTCCTCGCGTTCGAGGTCGGCGGCGCTGACGGCCGGTCCGCCGGCGAGCGCGTGCTCGCGGCGCTCACGGTGGTCGTTCCCGCGACCAGCCTGGGGGGTGTGGAGTCGACGCTGGACCTGCGGGTCCGCTGGCCCGGGGAGGACCCGGCGCGCGGCGGCCTGCTGCGGATGTCGGTCGGGCTGGAGGACGTCGAGGACCTCTGGGACGACCTCGACGCCGCGTTGCGGAGCGCGCTGCCGCGGGCCGGGGAGAGCGCGCCGCCGCCCCGGCAGGTGACCGTCGGCGCCGGTGCCGGGACGGCTGCGCCCGTCCGCGGAACGGCCGCGTGATGGCGCGCCGCCTGGTCCTGGTCGACACCGCGTCGGCCTACTTCCGCGCCTTCCACGGCATCCCGACGACGATCACGTCCCCCGACGGCCGTCCGGTCAACGCGGTGCGCGGACTGCTCGACGTCCTGGCGCACATCGTGGCGACACGGCGTCCGGACGAGCTCGTCTGCTGCTGGGACGTCGACTGGCGCCCGGACTGGCGGGTCGCGCTCGTCCCGTCGTACAAGGCGCACCGGGTGGCGGTCGAGGACGGCGTGCCGGACGACGCGGGGACCGAGCAGGTGCCCGCCCCGCTGATCGCGCAGATCACCCTGATCCGCGATGTCCTGGCGGCGGCCGGGATCGCGGTGGTCGGCGCGGAGGGCTACGAGGCCGACGACGTGATGGCCACGCTGGCCGCCGACGGGGTCCGCCGGGGACTGGAGGTCGACCTGGTCTCCGGTGACCGCGACCTGTTCCAGCTGGCCGACTCCGGGGACGGGCGCCGACCGCAGGTCCGGGTGGTCTACACCGGCCGGGGCAACGCGCGGGTGCTGGTCCTGGACGACCTGGCCATCGCCAGTCGGTACGGGATCCCCCGCGGGACCTACGCGGACTTCGCGACGCTGCGCGGGGACCCGAGCGACGGTCTGCCCGGGGTGCCCGGGGTCGGCGACCGCACGGCGGCCCAGTTGCTCACCCGGTTCGGCAACCTGGCCGCGGTGACCGCGGCCGCCCGCGGCGGGGACCCGGGGATGACGGCCTCGGTCCGCACCAAGATCATGGCGGCGATCGACCAGCTGCCGGCCATGGAACAGGTCGTGCACGTCGTTCCGGACATCCCGATCGACGTGCCGCCGGGGGGCTGGCCGGTGCCGGCTGTCCCGGCCGACCCGGGCTGGTGGTCCCGGTTGGTCAGCGAGCACGGCCTGCGCGGGTCCGCGGACCGGCTCGCCGCGGCCCTGTCCTGGCCGGTCCGCGGGGGCTGAGCGACCCGGGTTCCCGGGGCCGCCCGCCCGGGTCACCCGGCACGTCCACCCGGCCGGGTCACCCGGCCGGGCCGCGGCCCTCGGCCATCGTCCGCTCGACCAGGTCCCGGATGGGACCGGCCAGGTCGGTGTCGACCACGACGGTGGACCGTGAGTCCACGGTGATGACCCAGAGGAAGGCGTCGCGGGCGGGGCTGTCGGCCGGGTCCGGCAGCTCCGGTGTCGCCCCGTCGCGCCAGCCGCTGTCCTGGGCGAGCGCGGCGAGGTCCGGCCCGTCGGGTACCTCGTCGGTGTCGACGGAGGCACGCAGCGTCCTCCCGGCGAAGCCGCCGCTGCGCGTCACCTCGATCCGCACGGTCCGCCTCCCCGTCGAGGGCCCGAACCGGTCAGACCGGGAGGCCGACCGCGGACCACGCCTGGCCGACCGCCTGGGCCGCGGCCGAACCGGCACCGGCCACCTCTGCTGCGGCGGTGAGCGTCGCCGCCGCGAACGCGGCGAAGTCGCTGTCCGGTGCCAGCGAACCACCGGTGAGCGTGCGGTACCAGACCTGTCCGGGCAGTTCCCAGGCCGGCCCGCCGATGGCGGTCGCCGCCAGGTAGAACGCGTGGTTGGGGATGCCCGAGTTGATGTGCACGCCGCCGTTGTCGTCGGCGGTGTCCACGTAGCCGGCCATCGTCGCCGGCTGCGGGTCCGTGCCGAGGACCGGGTCGTCGTAGGCCGTCCCCGGTGCCTTCATCGACCGCAGGGCGACGCCCTGGACAGCCGGCAGGAACAGGCCCTCGCCGATCAGCCAGCTGGCGTGCGCTGCGTCCTGGCCGCGGACGCGCTGCTCGACCAGCGCCCCGAACACGTCGGAGACCGACTCGTTCAGCGCACCGGACTGGCCGCGGTAGTCCAGCACCGCGGTGGACTGGGTGACCCCGTGGGTCAGCTCGTGGCCGATGACCGACAGCACGTCGGTGAACCGGCCGAAGACCTGCCCGTCGCCGTCGCCGAACACCATCTGGGTGCCGTCCCAGAAGGCGTTGTCGTACGCGCGCCCGTAGTGGACGGTCGCCAGCAGTGGAGCCCCCGCGCCGTCGATGGAGTCCCGGCCGTAGACCTCGGCGAACAGGGCGTGGGTGGCGCCGAGGCCGTCGTAGGCCTCGTTGACGGAGACGTCGTCGACCGGCGGGGACCCCTCGGTGCGCACCGGGCGGCCGGGCAGCTCGGTGGACCCGCCGGCGTCGCTGACGGTCCGCTCGGGTCCGCCGACCGCGACCGCGGCCGCCGACGGACGCACGCCGGGGCTGGCCAGCCGCGCGCCCCGCAGGCGGACGTCGACGGCGAGGGTGTCCCGCGCGGCGACCGCCGGGTCCGGCCCGTCGGTCAGCACCGAGCGGACGGGGTCCGGCGCGTCGGCGATCCGCTGCAGCAGGAACGGCGGTACGACACCCCGGTGGACCGGGCTCCCGGGCGGGC
>CAXTBU010000016.1:14237-15681 GCA_964242885.1 uncultured Actinomycetales bacterium | reverse complement strand
CGGGCTCCCGGGCGGGCCGCCGGCGGGGTACGGGGCGTGGTCCGCGGCGGGGGTGCGCAGATGCGGCCGGGGCGGGGTGCGGTCGGGCATGGCAGGACAGTGCCAGGCACCACCGACAGGACAGCCACCCCGCGGCGCGCCGGACGTTCGGCCGGTCGGCCGACTGGACCCCGGTCCGCCGGACGCGACAACCTCACCCGGTGACCCTGGGTGCCGCCGTCGACACGAGGCGCCTACTGGTGGTGCGGAACCGGCCGTTCGCCCGGTTCCTCGCCGGGACCACGACGTCCCTGGCCGGAACGGCCATCGCCACGGTGGCGCTCCCGCTGGTCGCGATCGTCGTGCTGGACGCCTCGCCAGGGATGGTCGGCGTGCTCTCGGCGGCGGTGTGGGCGCCCTGGTTGCTCATCGGGCTGCCTGCCGGCGCGTGGGCCGACCGCTACTCGCCGCGGCGCCTCATCGTGTCCGCCGACCTCGTCTCCGCGGCGCTCTACGCGGCGGTCCCGGTGCTGGCCGCCCTGGACCAGCTGACGATCTGGTACCTGCTGCTGCTCGCGCTGGCCGCCGGCGGGTCCGAGGTCGTGTCGCAGGCCGCGCTCGGCGTCGTGCCGCCGATGCTGGTGGACGACGAGGACCTGGAGTCGGCCAACGGGGCGATCCAGGCCGCGGAGTCGACGAGCGAACTGGTGGGGCCGCTCGGCAACAGCGTGCTCACGAGGCTGTTCGGCGTCACCGCCGGCCTGGCGGTCAACGCCGTTTCCTTCGCGGTCTCGGCGGTGTGTGTCGCGTTCACCCCCGGAACCGGGCGCCCGGCGGTACCGCTGGCGCCGGGCAGCGCCCCGACCCCGTTGGGCGCCTCGATCCTGGCCGGGCTGCGCGAGCTGTTCGGTCACCCGCTGCTGCGCCGCCTGGCCATCACCGCGGCCGTGGTCAACACGTCGCTGACGGCGTTCGCGGTGCTGCACCCCCTGTTCCTGGTCGTCACCCTCGACCTGCCGGCGGCCGCGGTCGGGGTGCTGCTCGTCGGGGAGGGCGCCGCCGGGCTGCTCGGGGCGGCGATCGCACCCCGGATCGCCCGGCGACTGGGCACGGTCCGGGCCCTCGGCGTGATCGCGGCGGGAAGCTTCCCGTTCACCTTCCTCACCCCGCTGGCCAGCCGCGGGTGGGGACTGGTGCTGTTCGTCGCCGGAACAGCGATCCCGGTGCTCGGCGTGGTGGCGGCGAACGTGCTGAACCGGACGCTGCGCCAGCGCGCGGCCACGCCGGGATCGCTGGGCCGGGTCGCCGCGGGGACCCGGATGCTGGCCTACGCGAGTTCCCCGGTGGCGGCCCTGCTCGCCGGCCTGGTGGCGACGGGGGTCGGCATCCGCTGGACCTACGTCCTGTTCGGCTCGCTGCTGCTCGGCACGGCGGTCAGTTTCGTCGTGCGCCCGCTGTCCGCCCT
>CAXTBU010000016.1:0-14137 GCA_964242885.1 uncultured Actinomycetales bacterium | reverse complement strand
TCACACGGCCGTCGCGTAGGCCACCACACCGCGGCGCAGCGCGCCCCTCGCCGACCGCGCGGTGGCCGCCAGCGCGGTGTCGCCGGCCCGGGCCGCCGCGACCGCCACCTGGTCGGCGAGGTCGAGCACCTGCTTCACCTGGCGGATGAAGTCCCCCGGCGACACACCGGACTCCGTGAGCACGTCGTCGAGCGTGGCGCCCGACGCCCACCGCCAGGTCACCTGGGCGAACCCCGGGTCGGGCTCGCGCTGGGTGTCCAGGCGGGCCGCACGCTCCAGCGCCACCAGCTCCGACCAGGCCGCGGTGGTCGCCTGCAGCGCCGCCCGGACCGCCTCACTTGGCAACCGGGGCGGCAGCTCGTCGTCGCGGCGGGCCGCGTAGGTGAGTGCGGACAGGCACGCGGCCAGCTCGGCGGGGTCCAGCCCGGCCCACACCCGCCGGCGCAGGCACTGCGCGGTCAGCAGGTCCAGTTCGGTGTAGATGGCGAGCAGGACCTCCCCGTCGGCGGTCAGCTCGTCCCCCGCCAGGTACCCGAGGGAGTCGAGGACCTGGCAGACCCGGTCGAAGATGCGGGCGATGGTGCCGGTCCGGGAGGACACCCGGCTGCGCAGCTCCGCCGTCTCGGTGTCCAACCGCTCGTACCGCGCCGCCCACCGCAGGTGCGCGTCCCGGTCCGCGCAGCCGTGGCACGGGTGGGCGACGACCGCCCGGCGGGCGGCGGCGACCTCGTCGACGACCGTCGGCTGCTCCCCCGGTGGGGTCGGGGCGAGCCCGTCCGACCCGCCGGTGAGGTCGGTCAGCGCGGCCGCCAGCTCCCGGCGGGCGACCGGGTCCCGGGCGTCGAACATCCGCGGCACCGTCAGCCGCGACGTCGGGGTGACGGCGGCCGGGAAGTCCGCCACCGTGACCCGGCGGACCCGCCCGTCGGCGCCGAGCACGGTCGGCATCGGGTCGCCGCCGATCGGGCGCAGCACCGGGTCCGCGCGGCCCGAACGGTCCGGGGACCGGCCCGGGTAGCCGTCGAACCCGGGGTCCAGGACGACCACGGCGCCGGCGTGGCGCCCGGCGGGCAGCACCACGACGTCACCGGTGTCCAGCTCGGCCAGGGAGTCCGCGACGGCGGACCGCCGGGCCTGGCCGCGCCGCTGGGAGTGCTCGGCCTCCAGGGTGTCCAGCCGCCGCTTCAGGCCGGCGTACTCCAGCAGGTCCCCGAGGTGGCAGGTCGCGGACGTCGCGTACCCGGCCAGCGCCTCCTCGTTGCGCCGGATCCGCCGGACGAGGCCGACGACGTCGCGGTCGGCCTGGAACTGAGCGAACGAGCTCTCCAGCAGCACCCGGGCCTGCGCCCGGCCGGACCGGCGGACCAGGTTGACCGCCATCCCGTAGGACGGCCGGAAGCTCGACTTCAACGGGTAGGTGCGGGTGGACGCCAGCCCGGCGACGGCAGCCGGGTCCAGGCCGCCCTGCCACAGCACGACGGCGTGTCCCTCCACGTCGATGCCCCGGCGGCCGGCCCGCCCGGTGAGCTGGGTGTACTCCCCCGGCGTCACGTCCGCGTGCGTCTCGCCGTTCCACTTGACCAGGCGCTCCAGCACCACGCTCCGGGCCGGCATGTTGATGCCGAGAGCGAGTGTCTCGGTCGCGTAGACCACCTTGACCAGGCCGCGGGTGAACAGCTCCTCGACGACCTCCTTCAACGTGGGCAGGACTCCCGCGTGGTGGGCGGCGACGCCGTTCTCCAGCGCGGACAGCCAGTCGTGGTAGCCGAGCACGTGCAGGTCCTCGTCGGGGATGACAGAGCACCGCTCTTCGGCGTAGTCGCGGATCTCCTCCCGCTCGGCCGGCGTGGTCAGCCGCACGTTCGCCGACCGCAGCTGCTCCACCGCGGCGTCACAGCCGGCGCGGCTGAAGACGAAGACGATCGCCGGCAGCAGCGATCCGGCGAGCAGCCGCTCGACCGCCTGCACCCGGTCCGGGGTGTGGTGCGAGCGCCGCGGCGGTCCGCCGCCGCGGCCGGCCGGTGAGCCGGACCCGCGTCCGCTGCGCCCCGGCTTGGCGCCGCGCCCACCGGCCCGGCCGCGCCCGGACCCGGCGATCCGGTTCTGCCGGGTCTCGTCGCCGGCGAGTCGCACCAGGCGCGGGTTGACCGCCGCCCGCAGATGGCCGGGACGGGCGTCCGCCGGGTCCGGCGACGCGTCGGCGCCCGCGGCGGGACCGGCGATCTCGAAGCGACCGGTCACCCCGGGCCGGCGCTCGGGAGCGAACAGGTCGACCAGGTGGTCGTCGACCAGCACGTGCTGGTGCAGCGGCACCGGGCGGTGTTCGGAGACGACGAGGTCGGTGTTGCCGCGGACCTCCCGCAGCCACGCCCCGAACTCCTCGACGTTGGACACCGTCGCGGACAGGGCGACCATCCGCACCGCGTCCGGCAGGTGGATGATCACCTCCTCCCAGACGACCCCACGGGCCCGGTCGGCCAGGTAGTGCACCTCGTCCATCACCACGTAGCCGAGCCGGTCCAGGGTGTCCGAGCCGGCGTAGAGCATGTTGCGCAGCACCTCGGTGGTCATCACGACCACCGGGGCGTCGCCGTTCACCGAGTTGTCGCCGGTCAGCAGCCCCACCGCCCCGGCGCCGTACCGGTCGACCAGGTCCGCGTACTTCTGGTTCGACAGCGCCTTGATCGGGGTGGTGTAGAAGCACTTGGTGCCCTCGGCGAGCGCCAGGTGCACCGCGAACTCGCCGACGACGGTCTTGCCGGACCCGGTCGGGGCCGCGACCAGCACGCTCGACCCGCCCTGCAGCGCGCGGCAGGCATCGCGCTGGAAGTCGTCGAGCTCGAACGGCATGGTGTCGGCGAAGGTCGACAGCCGGTCCCGGGCCGCTCGGCGCGAACGGGCGTAGCGCTCCGCCGGCGACTCCTGCGCCGGGTCGGTCCCCGAGTCGCCGCCGGCCGGGGAACGGTCGTGCTCGACCCGTGCCACGGCCGCGACGCTACCCGCGGGACGGGCCGGACGAGGGAGCGGGCGCCGGTGGCGCGGCGTACACCTGCAGGGCGCCCGGCACGCAGGTCAGTGCGACCGGCAGGCGGGCGAACGGCTCGCCGTCCGCGTGGGTGAGGTCGTCGCGGCCGGGGGCGGTCACCCGCACGGATCGGCCGCGGTAGCGGGTGACCACGGGCAGCCCCAGGTGGCGTCCGGCCATCGCCAGCGGGAACAGCGCCAGCAGGGTCGCCGGCGACACCTCGTCGACGACGACCACGTCCAGCAGGCCGTCGTCGGGCTCGGCCCCGGCGCAGATGGCGATGCCACCGCCGTAGTACGGCGTGTTGCCGATCGCGGCCAGGGTGGCGCGGTGGCTGTGGAGCTCGCCGTCGACCTCGATCTCGAGCGCCACCGGTGCGGTGTCGCGCAGCTCCGCGAGCAGGGCCAGGACGTACCGGGCGCTGCCATGGGGGCGACGCATCCGGTTGGCACGGGCGTTCGTCCGGCTGTCGAACCCGGCCGACATCACCTGGGCGAACCACCGGGGCGCCGGGTCGCCGTCGCGGTGCACGGCACCGGAGTCCAACCGGGCGAGGTCGATGTTCCGGCGGTGCCCGGCCACGACGAGCTCGGTCGCTGCCTCGGTGTTGCGGCGGGGGATGCCCAGGCCCCGGGCGAAGTCGTTGCCCGTTCCGGACGGGACGAGCCCGAGTGCGGTCGAGGTCCCGGCCAGCGCCTGCACAGCGAGGTGGACGATCCCGTCACCACCGACCACCACGACGGCGTCGACCCCGGCGCCCACCGCGTCCGCGACCAGGCGCCGCGAGTGGTCCGCGGTGTCCCCGACCAGGACGGACACCGCGGAGCCGGCCGCGGTGAGCCGGTCGGCGACCGACCGGGCGGTGCGCCCGGCGGCGCCCCGGCCGGCGGCGGGATTGGCCAGCACGGCGAGGCGCCGCGGCGGGACCTCCAGCGTCGGGACCTCCGGCGTCAGGAGTCCCTGCTCGCCGGCTCGATCGGGCTGGCCTCGTCGTCGGCGAACTGCGAGTAGTCAGGCTCGCTGGACAGCCGCGCCTTGCGCTTGTCGTGCAGGAAGGCGATCCCCATCGCGATGAGGAACAGCGCGACGACGGGCAGCGCCAACAGCAGCATCGAACCCGGGTCCGGGGACGGGCTGGCGATCGCCGACAGCACGAAGATGATCAGCACCGCCACGCGCCAGCCCTTGGCCATCACCTGCGCCGGCAGCACGCCGAGGAAGTTCAGCCCGACGAGCAGGACCGGCAGCACGAACATGATCCCGAACCCGAGGATCATCTTGGTCGCGAAGCTGATGACGTTGTCGACGTCCTGGATGGCCGACGCGTTCTTCGGCGTGAGCTCGATGAGGAACCCGACGGCGATCGGGATGACCCGGGTGGCGAGCAGTCCGCCGAGCACGAACAGCGGGAGCGCGGCGCCGAGGAAACCGAGCGCGTACCGCTTCTCCGTCTTCTTCAGGCCGGGCATGACGAACGCCCACAGCTCGTAGAGCCAGATCGGTGCGGCGAGGACGAGGCCGACGAACAGCGCGACCTTGATGTGGATGTTGAAGCCGGCCGTGATCGTCACGTAGTTGATCTGCACGAGACCGGTCCGGCCGCTCTCCCGGGCAGCCTCGTTGTACGGCGCGACGAGGAAGTCGAAGATGTCCGGGTACAGCAGCCAACCGACGACGCCGCCCAGCACCACCGCGATCAGGCACACGCCGATCCGGTTGCGCAGCTCGCGGATGTGGTCCACCAGGGGCATGTGCCCCTCGGGGTCCTTGTCCCTGCGCGACCCGGCAACCGGGGCGACCGTGTCGGTCATCTGCTCACCTGTCCGTCAGCCGGTGTGCTGGTCGTTCGCCGAGCCGGGGGCGACGGGTCAGACGCGGTGCTGGTCGACGGGCTCGCGGTCCTCGACGGGCCGCTGCACGACGGGCGCGGAGCCTGCCGCGGTGGCGCCGTTGGTCGCGGGCGCCGTCGGCGTCGTGGTGGTCACCGTGGTCTCGGTGTGCGCCGCGCCGGGTGCCGGCTTGTCGTCGTCCCCGCTGTTCAGCTCCTTGACCTCGGACTTGAAGATCTTGAGCGAGCGACCGATGGACCGGCTGGCGTCGGGCAGCCGCTTCGCACCGAAGAGCACCAGGATGACGACGGCGAGGATGACGATGTGCCAACCCTCGAACGCACCTCTCAACACGATGAACCCTCTCGGCGGGGACGGTGAGCGGACGCCGGCTGACGGCCCCTGCTCCTGGCCTCACTGTAGCCCGCGGGCCCCGGTACGGCCGGGGTCACACCGACGGTTGCGCCGCGGTCAGGTGAACATCGAGGGTTCGGACCGGACGGGGTCCCGGATCGGCCACCGGGATCGGCCACCGGGGTCGGAGGCGGGTCAGCGACCGGCGCGCGCGGCCGCCAGCCGGGCCAGCTCGGCCGGGACGGGCGAGGCGGGCAGGGCGCCCTGCAGGCGTTCGACCTCGGCGCGCAGCCGCTTGAGGCGGCCGAGCAGGCCCAGCGCCAACGTCCCGAGGACGACGACGAGCAGCACCGCCTCCGCGCCGAACACGACTGCCCACCCCCAGGTCACGCCGGCCCTCCGTAGGTCATGACGGCACCGTACCGGCGCCTCCCGGAGCGCCCGCTGCCTCGGCGTAGCCCGCCAGCGCGGCGGCGGCCGCCGCCGCGACGTCCGCGGCGAGCTCGGGCGGGTCGACGACGAGGCCGTCGGCACCCAGCCGCAGCGCCAGGCGGCGCAGGAAGCGCGGGTCGGCGACCCGCATCCGGACCAGCTGTCCGCCGTCGGGCAGCTCCTCGACGGACTCCACCGGGTAGTACTCGGCGACCCAGCGCGCAGCCGGGCTGAGCCGGACGGTGGCCACCGGGTCGTCGGTCGAGGGGCGGAAGGCCGAGGCCGCGCCGGACCGGTCGTCGGCGGCGTCGTCGGGCGGCGGGTCCGCCGCCGCGTCCAGCACCACGGCCGCCTGGATCCGGCCGAGCAGGAACAGGCGGTTCCCCTCCGCGCGGTGGCACCAGGCGTCCAGGTAGGTCCTGCCCCCCGCGGTCACCAGCTGGCGCGGGTCCACGTCGCGCTCGGTGACCTCGTCACTGGTGCCCCCGGCGTAGGTGAGGTGCAGCCGGCGGCGCCGGGCCAGGCCGTCGCGGACCGCGGTCAGGACCGCCACGTCGGCGGCCGGCTCGAGGTCCACCTCCACCGGCACCGCGGCCTCCGGTGCGGGGACCGTGTCCACCACACCCGCCAGCTTGGCCAGCACGCGGTTGACCGCGTCCCGGTCGGCCTCGGCGACGGTCTCCCGCAGCGCCCGCACGGCGACCACCAGGGCCGCGGCCTCGGCGGCGTCCAGGCGCAGCGGGCGGGACAGGTAGTCGGCGTTGGTGACGGTGACGGTCCCGGAGCCCTGCACGGCGTCCATGTCGACCTCGATGAGGTCGCCCATCGACAGCCCGGGCAGCCCGCAGAACCAGAGCACCCGCAGGTCGGACACCACCTGGCGCTCGGTCACCCCGAAGGCGGTCGCCACCTGCTCCAGGCGAACCCCGGGGTGGGACTGCAGGTACGGCAGCATCGCCAGCAGCCGCCCGACCTGGGCCCGGCTGCCGCTACCGGCCGGCGGGCTCACGCCGCTCCCGCCCGCGCGGTGGCGGACAGCCGGGCCACGACGGCGGCCCGCGCCTCCGGCGGGGACAGCACCACGGCGTCGGCGCCGTACCCGGCCACGTCGTCGGCCAGCGAGGACGGGCTGGAGTACGGCAGTTCCAGGACGTCCCAGCCGTCGCCGTCCGGGGTGGCCGGGCCCGCCCGGTGCCGCAGCCCCAGCCCGCTGCCGGACCGCACCCGGACCCGCGCGGTGCCGGACGGCGAGGTCAGCGGGTCCAGCGTCCGCAACGCGGCGCGCACCGACCCGGCCGGCGGCGCGGCGACCGGCCCGTCGCCGGTGACCGTCACGGGGCCGGCGATCCGCCCGAGCCGGTAGGTGCGGCGGTCGGCGCGGTCGACGTCCCAGCCGACCAGGTACCACCGGCCGCGCCACAGCCCGAGCCCCCACGGGTGCACCGAGCGGGGCACCGTCGTCGCCGACCCGGACCCCCGGTAGGCGAACCGGACCGGGCGACGGTGCACGGCGGCGTCGAACAGCGGCTCGAAGGCCGGCTCGCTGGCCACCAGCCGGGGCTCGATCACCGACAGCGCGGCCCGGTCGGTGGCCACCCCGGCCGCCCCGAGCTTGCGCAGCGCCGAGTCGGTCGCCGACGCCAGCCCGGCCTGCTGCCACACCCGGGCGGCCAGCCCCAGCACCGCCGCCTCGTCGGGGGCCAGCGTCAGCGGCGGCAGCTGGAAGCGCTCGCGGCGGATCCGGTAGCCGACCTCGTCGTCGAAGTACTTGTCGGCGCTGCCGGTCTCGATGGGGACGCCGAGCTCGCGCAACTCTTCCTTGTCCCGTTCGAACATCCGCTCGAAGGCCTCGTCGGACTGGCCGGCGTACCCGTCGACGGTCTCCCGGATCCGCTCCCGGGACAGGTAGGTACGGGCCACGAGCAGGCAGATGACGAGGTTCACCAGCCGCTCGCTCTTGCGTCCGGACACGTCGGCGACCCTAGATCGCCGGGGGTGCCCGCGGCGGCAGCGCCGCGGGACGGGCTCCGGCCGTCGGCACCTAGGGTCGGCCCCCGTGGCGATGACCTGGCGGGACGGGACGGTCACCGCGGTCACCGGCGGCTGGGGCGGACCGGCCGGGTCGGTGGTGCTCACGGTCGCCCTCGCAGCGCCGCACGACGGGCAGGTCCGCGCGCTGGCCTACCCCGCTGTGGTCGGCGATCCCCGGCCCGGCGACCGCGTGCTGCTGAACACGCGCGCGCTGGACGCCGGGCTGGGCACCGGGGGGTACGCCCTGGTCGTCGCCCTGCCCGACCGGCTGCCGGCGGACACCGCGGGGCCCGGGCACCTGGTCAAGGACCGCTACTCCCCGCTGCAGCAGACGGTCGCCGGCGCCGACGAGCAGGGCTCGGCCTGGCACGACCAGCTGCGCGACGCCGACGACCTGGCCGGGCTGCCGGTCGTCGTCGCCGACCTGCACTCGGCGCTGCCGGCGGTGGTGGCCGGCATCCGCGCCGTCGACCCGGGCCTGCGGGTCGTCTACGTGATGACGGACGGCGGCGCGCTGCCGCTGGCCTTCTCCCGGACCGCCGCGGTGCTGCGCGAGGCCGGCTGGCTGGCGGCGACCGTCACCGCCGGACAGGCCTGGGGCGGGGACCTGGAGGCGGTGACCGTGCACTCGGCGCTGCTGGCGGCCCGGATCGCCGCCGCGGCCGACGTCGCGATCGTCACCCAGGGCCCGGGCAACCTCGGCACCGGCACCCGGTGGGGCTTCTCCGGGGTCGCCGCCGGCGAGGCGGTCAACGCCGCCGGCGTGCTGGGCGGGCGGCCGGTCGCCTCGCTGCGGGTGTCCACCGGCGACCCCCGGCCGCGCCACCGCGGGGTGTCGCACCACTCGCTGACCGCCTACGGCCGGGTGGCACTGTCGCCCGCCGACGTGGTCGTGCCGGTGCTGGACGGGCCGCTCGCGTCGCTGACCGCCGAGCTCGCCGCGCAGGCACAGCCGCTGGCCGCCCGACACCGGATCGTCCGGGTGGCGACCGACGGGCTGGCGGACGCCGTCCGCGGGGCGCCGGTCGCGGTGTCGACGATGGGCCGCGGGTTCGACGCGGACCCGGCGGGCTTCCTGGCCTCGGCGGCCGCCGGCCGGCACGCCGCCGACCTGGCGGCGAGCACGACCGGCTGAGGCCGGCGGGCACCGGCTTGAGCCGACTAGGAGATCGCGAGCACGTCGAAGACGAAGACGACACTGTCCGTGGCGGTGACGTCGGCGGTCGCCTGGATGCCCAGGGGCGGGGTGGCGACCACCATCACGCGGCTGCCGACCGGCTGGCCGAGCAGTGCGGTGTCGGCGGCCGGGATCAGCTGGCCGGTGCCGACGGCGATGGACTGGGCGCCGCCGCTCTGCCAGGTGTTCGTGACCACCTTGCCGGTGCGCCACACCGCCGCGAGCACCTGGACGCTGATCGTGTTGCCCTTGGCGAGCTTGGTGCCGGTGCCGCGGACGAGGACCTGGGTGACCGGGGCCTTGGGGGCCGCGCCGGCCGGCTTGGCGATCACGGTCGGGATGCCGTTGGCGACCGTGACCTTCGGCAGGTTCGCCGCCGGGTTCACCGCCGCGCCGGTCGCCTTCGTCAGCGGCGTCTGGGCGCCGTTGATGTCGATGACGAACAGCAGCGTGTCGGTGGCGGTGATGCCCGCGTCGCTGTTCCCGGTCGCGCCGTACCCGTCGGCGGGCGGGATGGCGACCAGGACCCGGCTGCCGATCTTCTGCCCGACCAGGCCCTTGATGAAGCCGGGGACGAGCGCGCCGTCGGTGAGCTGGAAGCTCGCCTGCCCGACGTGGGAGAACTGGGGGTCCACCGAGCTGTCGAACGCCTTGGCGGTCCGCGCGTTGACGCCGGTGTAGTTGACCTGCGCGAGCTGGCCCTTCTGCACGACGGCGCCGGTCCCCGCGACCAGCGTCTTGGTCGCCGTCTCGGCGACGCCGAACGGCGCGGTGAACGTCAGCGCCGGCACCGTGTTCCGGTCGCCGGCCACCGCGATGTCGTCGATCCTGCCGTCGGTGACCGCGGGCGCCGCCGAGACACTGGCCGACCCCGACCCCGACGCCGCGGCAGTCGGCGAGGCGGACGCGCTCGCGCCGGCGTCGGAGTCCCCGCCGGCGCACCCGGCGAGCAACATGGCACCGGCCGCAGCGGCGGCCACCAGGGCGGGACGGGCGGAACCGGTCAGCAGGCGTCGGAGCACGATGCCCGACCTTAGGGCGAGGCCGCGACCGCTGCCGCCTGCACCGACCGGGCCGGCCTGGGTTCTCGGGAACTCCTCAGGGTTCGCGCCCAGCGGGTCACATGCTGGCGATCAGCCGGTCCACCCGCTCGTCGACGGACCGGAACGGGTCCTTGCACAGCACCGTCCGCTGGGCCTGGTCGTTGAGCTTGAGGTGGACCCAGTCCACGGTGAAGTCGCGCCGGCGCTCCTGGGCGCGGCGGATGAACTCCCCGCGCAGCTTGGCCCGGGTGGTCTGCGGCGGCACCGACTTCGCCTCGAACACCGCGAGGTCCTTGACCACCCGCTTCACCAGGCCCCGCCGCTCCAGCAGGTAGTACAGGCCGCGCCGGCGGTGGATGTCGTGGTAGGCGAGGTCGAGCTGGGCGACCCGCGGATGGGTCCACGGCAGGTCGTGCTTGGCCCGGTAGGCCTCGATCATCCGGTACTTGATCACCCAGTCGATCTCGGTCGCGACCAGCGAGTGGTCGCCGGTCTCCACCGCCCGCAGCGTCCGGCCCCACAGGTCCAGGACCGCCTCGACCTCCGGGCCGAACGGGCCGCGCCGGGACACGAAGTCCAGCGCCTTGGAGTAGTACTCCTGCTGGATCTGGAGTCCGGTCGCCTCCCGGCCGTTGGCCAGGCGGACCGCCTTGCGACCGGTCATGTCCTGGCTGATCTCGCGGATCGCGCGGATCGGGTTCTCCAGGCTCAGGTCGCGCATCGTGACGCCGGCCTCGACCATCCGGAGCACCAGCTCGGTGCTGCCGACCTTCAGCAGCGTCGTCGGCTCGGCCATGTTCGAGTCCCCGACGATGACGTGCAGCCGGCGGAACCGCTCCGCGTCGGCGTGCGGCTCGTCGCGGGTGTTGATGATCGGCCGGGACCGGGTGGTCGCCGAGCTGACGCCCTCCCAGATGTGCTCGGCGCGCTGGCTGACCGAGTAGACCGCTCCGCGCGGGGTCTGCAGCACCTTGCCCGCGCCGCAGATCAGCTGCCGGGTGACCAGGAACGGGATCAGGACGTCCGACATCCGGCCGAACTCGCCGTCCCGGCCGACCAGGTAGTTCTCGTGGCACCCGTAGCTGTTGCCGGCCGAGTCGGTGTTGTTCTTGAACAGGTAGACGTCGCCCGCGATCCCCTCGTCGCGCAGGCGCCGCTCCGCGTCCACCAGCAGGCCCTCCAGGACGCGCTCGCCGGCCTTGTCGTGGGTGATCAGGTCGGTGATCGAGTCGCACTCCGGCGTCGCGTACTCCGGGTGCGAGCCGACGTCCAGGTAGAGCCGGGCGCCGTTGCGCAGGAAGACGTTGGACGACCGGCCCCAGCTGACGACGCGGCGGAACAGGTAGCGCGCCACCTCGTCCGGGCTCAGCCGCCGTTGTCCGCGGAACGTGCAGGTCACCCCGTACTCGTTCTCGAGGCCGAAGATCCGCCGGTCCATCGGGCCACCTTAGGGCCGAGTGCTCCGGCGGGAGCGGCCGCCCTGCGGCCGGTGAAGGCGGACGCGCCCAGTCCGCGATGCCCGCGACGCACCACCGCAGGTCGCCGAGTCCACGGCCGCGCCCAACGTCGCAGGCGGGTCGGCACCAAGCCGTACAGCGCGGGATTGGTGATGAAACAGCCCGCGGGTGTCATTTTTGGCTGGACAGTTGTGGCGGGACCGCAGGCCTTCCTCGGCGGCCCCACCGGCCAATCGTGCCCGATCGGGCATGCTCCGACCGGTGACTCCCCGACCAGCCGGACTCATCGGACCGCTCGGAAACGACCGGATCGCTTGCCTGCTGGAGGTGCACGACGGCACCGGCAGGGCGAGCTGGTCCTACCCGCTGAACCGGAAGAGCGCCGACCGAGCGGCGGCACCGGCCAGGGAGCCGAGCCGGCGACCGTGGTGGTTCTGCTCACCACTAAACGCGCGGAGCCCGGCCAACCACCTCAGGAGAACTGTCCAGAGAAAACGCCAGGGCACCCCTCGTCTGTCCGGATGAGTGTTCCCCGAACTGCGTCGACATACCCGACGACTTGGCAGTCAGTTCCGGTGTACGTCGCCACCGGTGCAGGCGATCCGTTAGCTGGAGGAACATTGTTGTGTGGGTTGTAGTGCGCCAGGTCGTCGTACACAACTACCCAAACAAGTCGCGAAGGTGACCCACTGCCCGTTTCATTCGACTCGACCGAAGCGGCTTCGCTCAACTCCGCCAACACAACGGTTGGAACCCGGCGCGACAACCTACCGATTACTGGGTCCTGGAGTGCCGCTTCCACGGCTTCCCCCGGGGAAACGCCGGGAGTGAGCTTGGTCGGCGCGATCTCGACTCCACCGCCTCGCTGACCGGTTGTCAGCCGCGTTAGGTCGCGAAGTTCGAACGCCGTTGCCCCCTGGCTCGCGGTGGCTGAGACTGCGGTTTCGGTCACCTCAGCCGCGAACGGCTCGCTGTCTTGGAATTGACCGCATGAACTCGTCACGAGGGCGGTGCCGAGAACAGCGACAAATATCGCCACAGACTGTCCGGGCATGTCACTGGTTCCAGAGCTGAATGGTCGTGGTGTTTGGTAGAGCCTGCTTCCAATGAGTAGGGCTACCATTTTCTACAGCCGCCAACAAACCCGTGTTGAAGTTCTGGAACTGGTCGTTGTCAAATCGCTGGGTCTGAATGGGCGAGAAAGACACTTTCGCTGAGGGTATACCCGGTACGCTGCTCTCGCGATATGTGGTCTCCGCTGAGTAGATCGGGCGGAAGGGGACCTGGTAGTTGCCGAATGGGTTGGGTGACGTGTCGAAGCGGGTGGTGTCTACATTGAGCGACAGGTCCCCGGGCGAGGGCCGGTATTGAACCCAGTACCGATTCTTGTGTCCCGCAGGCACGTCGATCTTCTTTACCCGGTGGAACTGGCCATCTCCGTTGTTCCACTCAGAGAAGTGCTGAGCCGAATCCTGCCCATTGTACCGAATAAAGCCCACCTGCGCGTACTTTCGGCTGTCAGCACTCGCGAGCATCACCCAAGCGGTGTTGAAGTTGTTTGCTCCAACCACGCCACTGCAGAGTCCCCCGTACTGAACGGTGACATTGGCGGACACACCCTCCCATATCTCACCAGACGACTGTGGCGTGCGGTCGTACCCATCGAAGTAGTTCCCTTGGACTCCGCAGTTGGCCCCGTACGCTTTGCTGACCGGCAGCGAAACGAGCGAAACGGCGGAAAGGCAGCTGGCGGTGATCAGAGCCGTGTACATGACACGAAGTCGTTTCCGCGCAACGGTCACGTTGGGCCTCGACCCTCTCGGTGCGAGCGGACGCGATGTCAACATCCGCGCGAGGCAGATTGGATGGAAAGGTACTCCGTTAGGGTCCAGGTGTCAACGCTTGTCCGGTCATCTCGTTGCCGCCAGCCCAGCCGCGTCGGACAAGAGCTGAGGTCGAGGGCCGCCTACAGGATGCTGCGCTGCATCGTTTGGTCAGTTCGGCGACCGACCCGCTGGCTCCAGGCCACCGAGTGACCCGGCGGAAGAAGGACAAGACGCGGGTGACCCGGGCAGGAGCGACCGCCGCCACGAGTCGGCGAACCGTCCTGTTGGTGACCCCGCGGGATGCTCAACCACCGAGATGCGCGAGCACCGACCAGGAGCAGGTTCTCGGTCAGCCGGGCCAGCTATGGCGGTACGGCCCCCGGGTGGACGTAGGCGCCGAAGCGCTGACCAACGCCAGCGATGGAGGGTTGGGATGCTCCCGGTGCAGGAGAGGCGGAGTGACGTCCACGACGACTCCCGGGCCGCAGTCCCGACTCCAAACCGATTCGGACGGGACCCATCACGACAGCCCGGTCCGCAGGTCGTGCCTCTCATCGGTGCCTGGGACGCCGTGCTGACAGTGGTGACGACTCAGCAGGTCGCCCTTGAGCGACCTGCTCGACCGCGCCCAGCAGGTCAGCCGGGCATTGCCCGGCGCGGGCGGGCAGGACGGGTAACCTCCGAACAGCGGCTTGCTGCCGCCAAGCCCGCCACCGTTTCGGTCAGCGGAAAGCTCGTCGGGAATATCGGCGGAAGTCAGGCCGCGGGGGCGAGCAGTGCTTCCAGGCTGGCGCCGGTGATGCGGCGGAACTTGCGCTGCTGGCTGCGGTTGCGGTCCAGCACGGCGACCTCCAGGGCGGCAGCACCCAGCCGGCGGTCCGCGTCGCCCTCGGGCGCACCGCCGCGGGCCAGGGAGTCCACCGCCGCACGCAGCGTCGCCGCGAGGTCCGCGTCCGTCGGGTA
>CAXTBU010000015.1:30517-49569 GCA_964242885.1 uncultured Actinomycetales bacterium | reverse complement strand
CCGCACCCCCGGGCGTCCCGGCCCGGGACGACGCTTCGGCGGTCCGGGACACGGCGGCCCCGGCCGGGACCAGGGGCCGCGACGCGGTGGCCGGGCCCGGCGCGGGGACGTCCGCGCAGCGCTGCTGGGCCTGCTGGCCGAGGAGCCGCGCAACGGCTACCAGCTGATGCAGGAGATCGCCGACCGCAGCGGCGGCAGCTGGCGCCCGAGCCCGGG
Source organism: uncultured Actinomycetales bacterium (assembly GCA_964242885.1). Classification (GTDB taxonomy): domain Bacteria; phylum Actinomycetota; class Actinomycetes; order CAXTBU01; family CAXTBU01; genus CAXTBU01. The sequence goes on along the minus strand of CAXTBU010000015.1, from coordinate 49,353 downwards.
CTCGGTGTACCCCGCGCTGTCCCAGCTGGAGGACGAGGGGCTGGTCACCGAGGGGGGGACCGGTGGCACGCGGCTGCTGACGCTGACCGACGACGGCCGGACCTGGGTCGCCGAGCACCGCGACGAGATCGACGGGGTCTGGGCCGGGGTGACGGCCGACAACGAGCCGGGTGACACGCGCGCCGAGGGGCTGCGCGAGGCTGCGGTCCGCCTCGCCGCGGCCGTGGTCCAGGTCGGCCAGGCCGGCGGCGCCGGTCAGGTGGACGCCGCACGCGACGTCCTGGTCCAGGCCCGGCGCGACCTGTACCGGCTGCTCGCCGACGACGGCTCGGACGCCACCGCGCCGGGCGCCGAGGACGACCTCGACACCGGGATGGACACCGACACCGAGACCGACACCGACCTCGGCGCGGGCGGCCGACGGTGACCCCCGACGGCTACCTGCGCGTCTCCGACGCCGAGCGGGACGCGGTCGCCGCAGACCTGCGCGAGCACCACGCGGAGGGCCGGCTCGACGTCGCCGAGCTGTCGACGCGGCTGGACGCGGTGTTCGCGGCCCGGACCCGTGACGACCTGGCCGCGGTGACCACCGACCTGCCGGGCCGGGGCCGCCCGCGGTGGGCGCCGCCCCCCGGCTTCGGCGACCCCCGCGGCGCGTCCCGGCACGACGGGGCGCACCTGCGGGAGCCCCGGGACCTGATGGGTCGACCGGGCCGCCCGGTCGCCCGTCGCCCCTCGCCCGCCGCCGCCGTGCTGGCGATCATCGGTGTCCTGTGGCTCGTCGGCGGGGTGTTCGGTGCGTTCTTGTCCGCCGACCGCGGGCCGGGGCCCTTCCCGCTGATCTTCCTGGTGGTCGGGATCCTGGTCATCCGGTCGCGGCGCAGGCGCCGCGCCGAGGCGGCACGGGAACGGGACCGCTACCTGCCCCGGTGAGCTCCGGTCACCTGCCGGTCCTGGACGCGCCGTTCACAGGACCGGCAGGAGCAGGTTCCGCTCGAACTCGGTGACCTGCCGGCGGTAGGCGGCCCACTCGGCCCGCTTGTTCTTCAGGAAGAAGTCGAAGACGTGCTCGCCGAGGGTCTCGGCCATCAGCTCCGAGCGCTCCATGGCCGTGACCGCCTCGGCGAGCGAGCTCGGCAGCGGGTCGAGTCCCAGCGAGCGCCGCTCCCCGTCGGTGAGCTCCTCGACGTTGTCCTCGACCCCGGGCGGCAGCTCGTAGCCCTCGGCGATCCCGCGCATCCCGGCCGCGAGGATCACCGCGAACGCCAGGTACGGGTTGGCCGCGGAGTCGACCGAGCGGACCTCCGCCCGCGTCGAGTGGCCCTTCTGCGGCTTGTACATCGGGACCCGGACCAGGGCGGACCGGTTGTCGTGGCCCCAGCTGACGTAGGCCGGCGCCTCGTCCCCACCCCACAGGCGCTTGTAGGAGTTCACCCACTGGTTGGTGACCGCGGTGAACTCCGGGGCGTGGCGCAGCAGCCCGGCGACGAACGACCGCCCGGTGTCGGACAGGTGGTAGGAGTCGTCGGCGGAGAAGAAGACGTTGCGGTCGCCCTCGAACAGCGAGACGTGCGTGTGCATGCCGGACCCGGGGTGCGCGGTGAACGGCTTGGGCATGAACGAGGCCCACACGCCCTGGCTCAGCGCCACCTCCTTCACCACCGACCGGAACGTCATCACGTTGTCCGCGGTGGTCAGCGCGTCGGCGTAGCGCAGGTCGATCTCCTGCTGGCCGGGCCCGCCCTCGTGGTGGCTGAACTCGACGGAGATGCCCATCGCCTCCAGCCGGACGATCGCCTCGCGGCGGAAGTCCTGGCTGGGGCCGAGCGGGGTGTGGTCGAAGTACCCGGAGGAGTCCACCGGAACCGGGTCCAACGCGAGCGAACCGTCCGCCATCCGCCCGCCGGTGCGCGGGCCGTTCTCGCCGCGGAACAGGTAGAACTCGATCTCCGGGTGCGTGTAGAAGGTGAAACCCGCTTCCGCGGCGCGGCCGAGGACCCGCTTGAGGACGTGCCGGGGATCGGAGATCGACGGCGATCCGTCCGGCAGCAGGATGTCGCAGAACATCCGGGCGGTGTTCGCCTCCGGCCCGCTGGCCATCATCTGGAACGTCGTCGGGTCCGGCCGCGCGATCATGTCCGACTCGACCGACCGGGTGAACCCCTCGATCGCGGACCCGTCGAAGCCGATGCCCTCGGCGAAGGCGCTCTCCAGCTCGGCGGGCGCGACGGCGACGGACTTGAGGAAGCCGAGCACGTCGGTGAACCAGAGGCGGACGAAGCGCACGTCGCGCTCCTCGAGCGCGCGCAGGACGAAGTCCTCCTGCTTGGACATCGCCGCCGGTCCTTCCGCTGGGGTCGTCCCACCGGTGCGGCGCGGACGCATCCGGCGCGGCCTGACGGGCTCGGCGGGAGCCTACGGGGACGAGGCCCTCTCGTGCCGGCCGACGTCGAGAGCCGTCGCGCCACCCCACCTGCGCCGGCCCGCCCCGATCGGGCGGCAATACCCTGGCCGGGTGCCCCGGTTCCGTCTCGCCCTCGCCCAGGTGGACACCCGCGTGGGCGACCTCGCCGCCAACGCAGCGACCGTCCGCGAGCAGGCGCGGGTCGCCGTGGCCGCCGGGGCAGACCTGCTGGCGTTCCCCGAACTGAACATGACCGGCTACCCCGTGGAGGACCTGGCACTGCGCCCCGCGTTCGTCGAGGCGTCGCGCCAGGCCGTCGTCGACCTCGCGGCCGACCTGGTCGCGGACGGGTCCGGCGAGCTGCCGGTGCTGGTCGGTTACCTGGACCACCAGCAGCCGCCGGACAGGGGGCCGACGGTCTGGGGCTCGCCCAGCCAGCTGGCGCAGAACTGCGCGGCGGTCCTGCACCGCGGGACGGTGCACGCGCGCTACGCCAAGCACCACCTGCCCAACTACGCGGTGTTCGACGAGCGCCGCATCTACGTCGCCGGCGGCACGCTGCAGGTCCTCCGGGTCGCCGGCGTGGACGTCGCGCCGGTGATCTGCGAGGACATCTGGCAGGAGGGCGGCCCGATCGAGGCAGCCCGCCGCGCCGGTGCCGGGCTGGTCGTGGTGGTCAACGCCTCTCCCTACGCGGCCGCCAAGGGCGAGCTGCGCCTCGGCCTGGTCCGGCGCCGCGCGGAGCAGGCGGGCGCGCCGCTGGCGTTCGGCAACCGGGTCGGGGGCCAGGACGACCTGGTGTTCGACGGGCAGTCGATGGTCGTCGGCGTCGACGGCACGGTGCTGGCCCGGTCCCCGCAGTTCGTCCCGGACCTGCTGCTCACCGACCTGGACCTGCCGGCCGCCGACCCGGCGGCCGAGGGGTACCTGCCGCCGGTGGACGCCGCTCCGCACGCGATGGCGATCCAGCGGACCGACCTGCACACGGCGCCCGCCTCCTCGGGTGAGCTCGCCCCGGCGGTCGCCGAGCCGCTCGACGCCGACGAGGAGATCTGGGCGGCTCTCGTCGCCGGGCTGCGCGGCTACGCCCTCGGGAACGGGTTCCGGTCGGTGCTCGTCCCGGTGTCCGGCGGCATCGACTCCTCCGTGGTCGCCGCGCTCGCCGTGGACGCCCTCGGCGCCGACGCGGTGCACGGCGTCGCGCTGCCGAGCGCCTACTCGACCCCGCACTCGCTCACCGACGCCGAGGACCTGGCGCACCGGACCGGGCTGCACTACTCGGTGCGCTCGATCGCCCCGATGGTCGAGGCCTTCCAGCAGTCGATGCGGCTGACCGGGACCGCCGAGGAGAACCTCCAGTCCCGGGTCCGCGGCGTCGCGGTGATGGGGATGTCCAACACCGACGGCCACCTGTTGCTGTCGTGCGGCAACAAGAGCGAGTACGCGGTCGGGTACTCGACGATCTACGGGGACGCGTGCGGCGGGTACGCCCCGATCAAGGACGTGCCGAAGACGCTGGTGTGGAGCCTGGCCCGCTGGCGGAACAAGCACGCCGAGCAGCTCGGGCAGACCCCGCCGATCCCGGAGAACGCGATCTCCAAGCCGCCGTCGGCCGAGCTGGCGCCGGACCAGCGCGACACCGACTCGCTGCCCCCGTACGAGGTGCTGGACGCGGTGCTGGCCGGGTACGTGGACCGCGACGAGGACACCGACGCGCTGGTGGCGGCAGGCTTCGACCGCGACCTGGTGACCCGGGTCGCGCGACTCGTCGACGCCGCGGAGTGGAAGCGGCGCCAGTACCCGCCGGGCACCCGGGTGACCGGCAAGGCGTTCGGGCGGGACCGGCGGCTGCCGATCACCGCCGTGCACGGCCCCCGGTGAGCACCGCTCCCGACGGGCCGGCCGGCGGCTCGCTGGCGGGCGTGCGCCGGGTCCGGGTGCACCACCTGCTCGCCGCCAAGCAGCGCGGCGAGCGGTGGGCGATGCTCACCGCCTACGACGCCCAGGTCGCCCGCCTGCTCGACGAGGCGGGCATCCCGGTCCTGCTGGTCGGTGACTCGGTGGGGACGACGGTGCTCGGCCGACCGAGCACCGTCTCGGTCACGGTGGAGGAGATGGCGCTGTTCGGCGCCGCGGTCACCCGGGCGGTGAGGCGGGCGCTGGTGGTGGTGGACCTGCCGTTCGGCAGCTACGAGGCCGGCCCGGCGCAGGCTCTCGCCACCGCCGCGGACCTGATGAAGCGGACGGGGGCGGCCGCGGTGAAGCTCGAGGGCGGCGCCAGCCGCGCCGCGTCCGTGGCCGCGCTGGTGGGCGCCGGGATCCCGGTGATGGGGCACCTCGGGTTCACCCCGCAGAGCGAGCACGCCCTCGGTGGCTACCGGGTGCAGGGCCGCGGGGACGGCGGCGACCGGATCGCCAAGGACGCCGGGCTGCTGGCCGGGGCCGGCGCCTTCGCGGTCGTGCTGGAGATGGTCCCCGGGCCGGTCGCCGCCCGGGTCGCCGCCGAGCTGACGGTTCCGGTCGTGGGGATCGGGGCCGGCGCCGGAACCGACGCGCAGGTCCTCGTCACGCCCGACGTCGCCGGGCTGACGACCGGGCCGGTGCCGAGCTTCGTCCGCCGGTACGCCGAGCTGGGCGCGGCACTCACCACGGCGGTGCAGGCGTACGCCGCCGACGTCGCGACCGGGACGTTCCCCGGCCCGGAGCACACCTTCGACTGACCGCGGCCGGACGTGTCACGATTTCGCGGGTCCGGGTACCTCCCCGGACCCGACAGGAAGGTCAGCATGGCGAAGCGCACGGCCCCGGAGCCCGACCGGTCGGCAGCAGCGGGTCCGCGGTTCCCCCTGGTCGTCGCCACGCGGGCCGCCGTCGACCCGGCGCTCACCGGCGGGGCCAGGCGGCGCGCCGAGAAGCTGGCCACCGCGACCGTCGGGCCGAAGAAGCTCAAGGCGCTGCGCAAGAAGCTCGACCAGGTGGCGGCCGACGCCGCCGACCTCGGTCTGGTGCTGCACGTCGACCGCGCCGCGCTGGACTCCCTCGCCGCGCCCGCGCCCGACTCGACACCCGAGTCCGCAGGCGACGCCGCACCGCAGAGCGCGCCGACCCGGCCGCCGGCCGGCCCGACGACCAGGACGGTCACCCGGGCAGCGACTCCGCGAGCGGGCCGGCCCGGCGCCCCGGCCCCGCGGACCCGGGCCGCCGGCACCAGCTCCCCCGACTCGAGCGCCCCCACCACCAGCTCCCCCACCTCAGGTGCCGCGGCCGAGCCGGCCCGGCCGCGTCCCGGTCCGCGGACCCCGGCCCGGGCGACACCGACCACCGGGGGTGGCGCTGCCGCCAGGCAACCGGCGACGGCCAGGCGCCGGCCGAGCCCGCGCGGGACCCGCGGGGCTGCGTCCTAGCGAGCCGGGACCCGCGGGACCCCGGGCAGGGACTACTCCTCGTCCCGGTCGCGGCGGTCCTCGTCGTCCCACGCCTCGTTGCGTGCGGTCACCCGGCTCAGCGCGTCGGCCGCCTCCTCGCGGGTGGCGAACGGGCCGAGCCGCTGCTCGGCCCTGGACGCGCCGGGGCCCTCCACCTGCCGCGTCCGCAGGTTGTAGAACCAGGGCGGTCCGGCGGTCTGGGACGGGTCGGCGGTCACCGGCTCAGCCTCCCGCGCCGCCCGGCCCTGGGCAACCGTCCAGACCTACGATCGATCCTGTGACCAGCATCCTGTCCACCGGGCACTCCGGCCGGGCCACGCCCCGCGGGACCGTCGCGCCGGGGGTCGTCTCGCCCGTCCGGCCGGTCCCGGCCGCCATCCCGCGACCTGACTACGTCGGGCGGCGCGGACCGAAGAAGTTCCGCGGCAGCGAGGTGAAGGACGCGGCCACCATCGAGAAGATGCGCGCCGTCGGCCGCCTCGCCGGCGACGCCCTCGCGCACGTCGGTGCGGCCGTCCGCCCGGGCATCACCACCGACGCCCTGGACGCGATCGCGCACACCTACCTGGTGGAGCACGGCGCGTACCCGTCCTGCCTGGGCTACCGCGGGTTCCCCAAGGCGATCTGCACCTCGGTGAACGAGGTCATCTGCCACGGCATCCCCGACTCCCGCGAGCTGCGCGACGGCGACATCGTCAACATCGACCTCACCGCCTACCTCGACGGCGTGCACGGGGACACCAACGCCACCTACCTGGTGGGGCAGGTGAGCCAGCCGGCGCGCGACCTCGTCGAGCGGACGCTGGAGGCCACCGAGCGCGGCATCCGGGCGGTCGCCCCGGGCCGTCGCCTCAACGTCATCGGCCGGGTCATCGAGAGCTACGCCAACCGGTTCGGCTACGGCGTCGTCCGCGACTTCACCGGCCACGGCATCGGCACGACGTTCCACTCGGGGCTGGTGGTCGCGCACTACGACGACCCCCGGTTCGACACCGAGCTGCTGCCCGGCATGACCTTCACGATCGAACCGATGCTCACCCTGGGCACCTACGACTGGGACCAGTGGGACGACGGCTGGACGGTGCTGACCGCCGACCGGAAGCTGACGGCCCAGTTCGAGCACACCGTCCTGGTGACGGACACCGGCGTCGAGGTCCTGACGCGCCCCACGGCCTGAGCCTGGATAGGCTCCGCGCGTTCCTGCCCGAGGCGAGGGAGAGGCCGGCGACGTGGCGACCAAGGACGGATCGGCGGTTCCCGGGACGGAGCCGAGGAGGACGACCGAGGCGCGACTGGGCTTCGGCATCGACATCGGCGGGTCGGGCATCAAGGGCGCTCCGGTGGACCTGGCCACCGGCGAGTTCACCGCCGACCGGCTGCGCATCGCGACCCCCCAGCCGTCCACCCCGGAGGCGGTCGCGACCTGCGTGAAGCAGGTGCTGGACCACTTCGAGTGGACCGGCCCATACGGCTGCACGCTGCCGGCGGTCGTCCAGCACGGCGTCGCCCGCACCGCGGCCAACATCGACCCCAGCTGGATCGGCACCGACGTCGACAAACTGTTCGAGACGGTGACCGGGCGCAACTCCTACCTGAGCAACGACGCGGACGCCGCCGGCCTGGCCGAGGTCCGGTTCGGCGCGGCCGCCGGCCAGCCCGGCACCGTCATCGTGACGACGCTCGGCACGGGCATCGGCTCGGCGCTGATCTTCGACGGTGTGCTGATCCCGAACACCGAGCTCGGGCACCTCGAGGTCAACGGACACGACGCCGAGAAGCGGGCGGCGAGCTCGGTGAAGGACGCCGAGGGCCTGTCCTACAAGCACTGGGCCAGGCGGCTGACCGAGTACTACAAGGCGCTGGAGAACCTGCTCTGGCCCGACCTGATCGTGGTCGGCGGCGGGGTGAGCAAGGACGCGGAGAAGTTCCTGCCGCTGGTGGACATCCGCACGCGCATCGTGCCGGCCGCCCTGCAGAACAACGCTGGCATCGTCGGTGCCGCGGTGCTGTCCACCGAGCGCTCGGAAGCCTGACCGCCCGGCCCCTCCCCCCAGCCCTGACCGCCCCGACTCAGGAGGCCGTCACCCCCGCGTTCCGGGACCGCCGGTGGAACAGGTTCTCCACCAGGGCCAGGAGCACGGTCAGCACCGCAAACCCCGCCGACACCGCGATCCCGCGCTCGATCGCGGACCCGAAGTCCCCGCGGGAGCTGGCCAGCCGGTTGAAGAACACGGTGCCGACCACGGCGATCCCGATCGCCGTGCCGACCCGCTGGAAGGTCTGGTACGCACCGCCGGCCGCACTGGCCTCGGCCACCGGGACCTGCGACACCGCGCGGGTCTGGTTGGCCGGCAGCACGAGCCCGTTGCCGAACCCGGCGACGAACAGCGGGGCGATCAGCCACCACCCGATGTCCGGGCCACCGTGGGTGCGGACGGCGACGATCGCGCCGACCAGGCCGAGCGCGAACAGCGCGGCGCCGGTCCGGACGAAAGCCAGCGCATGCGTGGTCGACCGCTGCCCGGACAGCCGGCTGGCCGGGATGCCGGCGACCGCGAAGGCGGTGATCGTCAGCCCCGCCTGCCATGCCGAGTACCCGATGCCCTGCTGCAGGTAGACGGTGAGCACGAAGAAGATCGAGGTGAACGCCGCGAAGTAGATCGCCGCGATGGCGCTGCCGAAGGAGTAGGTCTCCAGGGCGAACAGCCGCAGGTTGATCACCGGCTTCCGGCCCCGGCGCAGTACCCGCCGCTCCCACAGCACGAACGTGGTGAGCAGCACCGCCGCGAGCCCGTACAGCGGGTAGCGGACCGAGCCGGACCACTCGCGCTGCTCCACCAGCGGCAGCAGGATCGACACGACCCCGCCACCGAGCAGCAGGGACCCGATCGGGTCCAGCTGGGTCCGGCCGCGGTCGCCGACCGGCTTGGTGGTCTTCGCCAGCAGCCGGGCGGCGACGGGGATCACGACTGCGCCGATCGGGATGTTGACGAAGAAGACGTAGCGCCAGCCGTGCTCGGACCCGAACAGCGCGATCAGCGCACCGCCGAGCAGCGGACCGACTGCGGTGGAGATGCCGGCTATCGCCCCGAACAGCCCGAACGCCCGTCCCCGCTCCGGGCCGCGGAACAGGTCCTGGATGATCCCGGTCACCTGCGGGGTGACGGCGCCGGCCGTCAGCCCCTGCAGCAGCCGCGCCACGATCAGGAAAAGCGGGGTCGTCGCGAGCCCGCACGCCAGGCTGGCCACGACGAACCCGGTCAGACCGACGAGGAAGACCGTCCGCCGCGACTTGGCGTCCCCGATCCGGCCGGACGGGACGAGCGCCAGGCCGAAGGTGACGGCGTAGCCCGACAGCACCCACTGCAGGTCCGAGGCGGAGGCTCCGAGGCCCTGCTCCAGCGAGGGCAGAGCGACGTTGACGATGCTGACGTCGAGCAGCGTCATGAACACGCCGGCCATGCAGACGCCCAGGGCCAGCCACCGCTTCGGGTCCTGGCCCTCGGCGGGCGGCCCGCCGCCGGCCGGCCGTGGCGCATCGCGAGGGTCGTCGGCGGAGTCGCGGGAGCCGTCGGAGGTGATCGTCACGGTGGCCATGGTGAGGCAGCCCACTGTCCGGGCGCTCGCCGGGTCTGCTCCGGCCGGCGCGGCGCCGGTGCGCCCGGCGTCCCGGCAGGATGGCGCGGTGTCAGCATCCCCCCTCGACGGCTTGGCGACGGTCGCGCTCGACGACCTGGTCCTGCACGAGACGACCGAGCCGGCCCGCGCCGACCGCGTGCGCCAGGAGATCGAGCGTGCCGGGGTGCTCGCCGACCCGGTCGTGGTGACCCCCGCCCGGGACGGTCGCTACCTGGTCCTGGACGGCGCGCACCGCACCTCGGCGCTGCGGTCGCTGGGCATGCGGTCGGTGGTCGTGCAGGTGATGCCGCTGTCGGCGACCGCGGCCCGGCTGGGCAGCTGGGCCCACGACCTCCCGCTGGGCGAGGTGCCCCGGGGGCTGGCCGCACCCGGGCCGGTCGGCGGGCGGACGCTGGTCGCGACGGTCGGCGGGCCGTCGGTGGACGGGGCGGGCGAGGGCGTCCCGGTCACCGGGCCGGCCGAGCCGCTGGCCCGCGCCGCCACGATGAGCGCGGTCGCCCGCCGCTACGCCGGGCGGCCCTACGTGCGGGCGATCCCGGGAACCCCCGTGCGGCCGAGCGTCGCCGCCCGGGTCAGCTGGGCGCCGTGGTCGGCGGAGGACCTGCTCACGCTGATCGCGGCCGGCGGGATGCTGCCGGCCGGGACGACCCGGTTCGTGCTGCCCGGCCGGGTGCTCGGCGTCCGGGTCGCGCTCGGCGCGCTGGCGGCGGCTCCGGGCGAGGACGGGCAGGCGGGCCTGCTGGACGCGTTGCGCCGCCAGTCGGTCCGCACGTACACCGAGCTGGTGCACGTCGTCGAGGCCGGCAGCTGACCGCCGCCCGACAGGACCTCGCCACCGTCGAGGAGTCACCGGGCCTCAGAAGTCGATCCGCACGACGGAACGCCGCGGTGTCGGGCGGTGCACCTCGGTGAACCCGGCCGCGGCGAAGACGGCTTCGGTCCCGACGTGCAGCTCCTCCGCGATCGCGCTCGTCGTGGTGATCGGGTAGCCCTCGAGGGCCCGCGCACCACGGGCGCGGGCGAACTCCACCGCGGCGCACGCCAGCGCCCGGCTGACGCCGCGTCGGCGGAACCCCACCCGGGTGAACAGGCAGGTCACGGCCCAGATCCCGGCGTCGGTCCGGTCCTGCTCGCGGCCCTCCCAGGGCACCCGGTTGTTGCGCACGAGGCCGGGGTAGGCGGGTCGGGGCTGCACCGCGCACCAACCGGCGGGCTCGCTGTCGAGGTAGGCGACCAGGCCGCTGGTCGTCCCCGACTCCCGGTTGCCGCAGTCGGCCTGGCGGCGCAGCCGGTCGGCGCGCTCCTCGACGGGGAAGGAGGCGAACGACTCCCGCGGCCGCAGCTTGTACCGCTGGCACTGACACCGGAACGCGGGGCCGCGGACGCCGAGGACCGTCTGCAGGTCCGCCCAGCTCGCCTCGTTGGCGGGCACGACCGAGATCGCGGGCCCGGTTGCCGTCATGCCCCCGATCCTGCCGGGCGGCCATCGGTGCCGGACGCGACCAGGCACGGGCGAGTCGGCCTGTAAGCCGGATCCTGTCCCGGCACCTGTCGGCACCGGGGGCGACCATCCATCTAGGACCGCCGTTGCCGACGGCCTCAAGCGGCCTACCCGGGAACTCGGGCGGGCAGCCCTCGAGCGTTCCCTGTTCGGCCTAGCTCCGGGTGGGGTTTGCCGAGCCGCCCGGGTCACCCCGGGCGCTGGTGGTCTCTTACACCACCGTTTCACCCTTACCGGCCGGGTCCGAAGACCTGACCGGCGGTCTGTTCTCTGTGGCACTTTCCCGCGCATCGCTGCGGGTGGGCGTTGCCCACCACCCTGCCCTGCGGAGTCCGGACTTTCCTCGGCGGGTCCCGCGCCCTGGGCGAACCCTGACGCGACCCCGACGCGGCCGCCCGGCCGACTCGCCCGCACCGGGAACCCTAGCGCCTGGGCCGGTGGGGCCGCTGGTCCCGGGGCAACCGTCGGTAGGGTCCGCGGGTGCTGGTCCTGCTGCCCCCGTCGGAGGGCAAGGCGGACCCGCCGCGCCGCGGGCCGGCGCTGGACCTGGGCGCGCTGTCCTTCCCGGAGCTGACCCCGGTCCGGGAACGGCTGCTCGGCGCGCTGGCGGCGCTGTGCCGCGACGACCCCGACCGCGCGGCCCAGGTGCTGGAGCTGGGCCCGAAGCTCCGGCACCTGGTCGGGGTGGACGCCGCCGTCGCCGTCGCCCCGACCCTGCCGGCCCGCCGGCTCTACACGGGCGTCCTCTACACCGCGCTCGGCCTGCTGGACCTGCCGCGGGCGGCGGTGGCCCGGGCCAGCCGGGACCTGGTCATCGCCAGCGGCCTGTGGGGCCTGGTCCGCCCGGGCGACCGGCTGCCCGCGTACCGGCTGCCGGGTGGGCTGTCGCTGCCGGGGATCGGCCCGCTGTCCCGGGTGTGGCGGGCGCCGCTGGCGTCGGTCGCCCCCGGGCTGGTCGGACGTGGGCCGCTGCTCGACCTGCGCTCCGGCACCTACGTCGCGGCGTGGTCCCCGACCGGTGAGCTCGCCGACGTCACGGTCACGGTGCGCGTGCTGTCGGACCGGGCCGGCCGCCGCGCGGTGGTGTCGGAGGCCAACAAGGCGGTGAAGGGCCGGTTGACCCGGGCGCTGCTGCTGGACGGGGCCCGCCTGCCCGCCACCGCCGACGGCCTGGTCGACACCGTCACCCGGCTCGGCGAGCACCCGGCGCCCGGGACAGGCGGCTGGCGCACGGAGGATCCCGGGCGCGTCCCCGGCCGGCCCCGGCGACTGGACCTGGTCACGTCGGACTTCACCACCGGGATGTGAGCACCGCTCCGCCGCGACCGGCGGCAGCCTCAGCCGGGCAGGACCGTCCCGGCCGGCAGGGCGACCGTCTCGGTCCGCGGCGGGCCGTCGGCCGGGTAGCGCACCACCGACAGCGAGCCGTTGGCGATGGACAGGCGCAGCGCCGAGGTGAGCGGTGCTTCCAGTGCCGCCGTCACCGCCGCCCCGATGGGTACGGCGTGCGACACCACGAGCACCCGTCGGCCCCGGTAGCGGGCGACGAGGGCGCGGATCCCGTCGAGCACCCGCGCCTGGACGGCGCGCACCGACTCCCCGTCGGGCGGCGTCACGTCCGGTGACACCGACCAGGCGGCGTGCCAGGCCGGGTGGGTCGAGCGCACCTCATCGCTGGTCCGCCCGTCCCACGCGCCGGGGTCGAAGTCGGCGAACGCCGGGTCGACGGCGACGCCGAGGCCGAGCGCTGCGGCGACCACCTCTGCGGTCTCCCGCGCCCGGCGCAGCGGTGAGCTCACGATCGCGGCGACACGGGCGTCGGACAGCGCCGCCGCGACCACCGCCGCCTGGTGCCGGCCGACCTCGTCCAGCCCGGCGCCGTCGCCGCGCGGCCCGGAGAACCGCCGGGCGACGTTGTCCGCGGTCCGCCCGTGCCGCAGGAACAGCAACGTCACCACCGAGTCCGTGCGCGCGGAGTCCGTGCGCGGGGAGTCCGTGCGCGGGGAGTCCGCCGGCACCCCGGCCGGCGCCGGCGCCGCGGCCGGCGCAGGCGCCGCGGGCGCGGGTCCGGCCGGCTGCTGCAGCACCCGCTCGAGCTTCCCGTCGAGAGCGGCGTTCACCAGGGTGTCGGCGCGCTTGTTGCGCTCCCGCGGGATCCACGTCCACCCGGTGATCCCGTCGGGGAACACCCGGGACGCCTGCTGGGCCAGCGGCCGCAGGTCCGGGTGCTTGATCTTCCACCGCCCGGCCATCTGCTCCACGACGAGCTTGGAGTCCATCCGCACCTCGACCTCGGCGTCGGGATCCAGCCCGGCCGCGAGCGTCAGGCCGGCCAGCAGTCCCCGGTACTCGGCGACGTTGTTCGTCGCCGTCCCGATCGTCTCCGCGGTCTCCGCGAGCACCGCTCCGGTGTCGGCGTCGCGGACGAGCGCGCCGTACGCGGCGGGGCCCGGGTTCCCGCGGGAGCCACCGTCGGCCTCGACCACCAGCCTCACGGGCGGACCAGGATCCGTCCGCACTCGTCGCACTCCAGCACCTCGTCCGGTGCCGCGGCCCGGATCTCGTTGAGCTCCGAGACGTTGAGCTCCAGTCGGCACCCACCACACCGGCCGCCGACCAGCGCCGCCGCACCGACCCCGCCGGAGGACGTCCGCTTGCGCTCGTACAGCGCGGACAGGTCGGCGGGCAGCTGTGCGGCGGCGGCCTCCCGGCGGGGCCGGACCTGCGCGATCTCGTCGTCGAGGTCGGCGAACGCGGCGTCGCGGAGCTCACCTGCCCGGGCGAGCTCGGCCGCCAGACCGTCGTGGACGGCGGCGAGTTCCGCCTGGACGGACTGGACCTGCTCGAGCTGCTCCATCACCTCGAGCTCGGCCTCCTCCAGCACGGAGATCCGGCGGTGCAGCGACTCGTTCTCGCTGCTCATCGCCTGCAGGTCCTTGGCCGACCCCTGCCCGGACGCGAGGCGGGCGTTGTTGCGGTCCAGTCGCGTGCGGACCGGCGCCACCTCGTTCTCGGCCCTGCTCTGCGCCCGGGTCAGGTCGCCGACCTCGGTCGCGACCTCGGCCAGCCGGCCCTGCAGCGCGCCCATCTCCGCGGTCAGCCGGGCGATCTCGGCCAGCACCGGGAGGGCCCTCCGCCGGTGGGCCAGTCCGGCCAGGCGGGTGTCGTCGGCCTGGACCTCCAACAACCGCGTCTGGTCCGCCGGTGACGCCTTCACTGGTGGTGGGTCCCTTCCCGTCGAGGTCTGGTCAACCTAGTGGGCGGGCCGAGCGCCGACCGTCGGACGCCGGTGCCAGACTCCGGACGACAGCTGGCACCACGACGCGCGAAGGAGACGGCCGATGTTCGAGGTCGAAGACATCCGTGACTGGATCGGCAAGGACGTCGGCGACAACGAGGGCCTGAAGATCGGGTCGCTGGAGAGCATCTACTTCGACACCGCGTCGCAGCAGCCGGCGTTCGCCGCGGTGAAGATCGGGATGGTCGGCCGGCACAAGCTCACCTTCGTTCCCCTGGAGGGGTCGACGGTGTCGCCGAACCACCTGCAGGTGACGCCGGACAAGAAGCTGATCAAGGACGCGCCGACCATCGAGGTCGACGGCGAGCTCACCGCCGAGCAGGAGCCGCTGCTCTACGCGCACTACCAGATCCCGTACACCCGCGGCGCGACCGGCGAGCGCCGCCTGGGCCGCCGCTGAGGCAGCAGTCACCGGCCGGGGTCACCGGCCGGGGTCACCGGCCCGCGGTCCCCGTCCACGGGTCGGTGACCAGGCCCGACACGTCGATGCGCGGCGCCGGCAGGCCACCCGCCGCCAGGTCCTCGCCGAGCAGCCGCGCCGCCACCGGCAGCCACGGCCACTCGCTCGCCCAGTGCGTCGCCTCGACCAGCGCCGGGCGCGCCAGGTCCGGCGAGGACGGTTGCAGGAACCGGGACACCGGGTGGTGGCGCAGGTCGGCGGTGACGAACGCGTCCGCCCCGGCTGTCGCGGCCGCCGCCAGCAGGCTGTCGCCGGACCCGCCACTGACCGCCACCCGCCGGACCGGACGGCCCGGGTCCCCGGCGAACCGGACGCCCGCCGGGGTCGCCGGCAGCGCCGCGGCCACCCGGTCGGCGAACACCTGCAGCGGCAGGGACTCCGGCAGCTCCCCCACCCGCCCGAGGCCGGTCGGGCCCGGCACGGCTGCCAGCTCGTGCAGGTCGAAAGCCGCCCGCTCGTACGGGTGTGCCGCCTGCATCGCGGCCAGCACCCCCGAGCGCCGCGACCGCGGGAGGACCACCTCGACCCGGGTCTCGGCCACCTCGGCCAGCTCCCCGGCCGAGCCGACGGCGGGCCGGGCGCGGTCCCCCGGGCGGAAGCGGCCGACCCCGTCGACGGAGAAGGACGCGTCGGAGTAGTCGCCCAGCTCACCCGCGCCCGCCGCGGCGAGAACAGCGCGCAGCCGGGCCGCGTCAGCACGGGGGACGTACACGGCCAGCACGTCCAGCGGCGGGCCGGGCAGCGGTTCGAGCGGCGCGAGGTCACCGACCAGGCCGACGGCAGCGGCCAGCGCGTCGGACACCCCGGGCCGGGCGACGTCGGCGTTCGTGTGCGCCACCACCAGCCCCACGCCGGCGCGCAGCAACCGGGACACCACCAGGCCCCGCGGGTCGGTGGTCGGCACGCCGGTGACCGGGTGCAGCAGCAGCGGGTGGTGGGTGACCAGCAGGTCGACCCCGTCGGCGATCGCCTGCTCGACGACGGCCAGCACCGGGTCGACGGCGAACCGGACG
Source organism: uncultured Actinomycetales bacterium (assembly GCA_964242885.1). Taxonomy (GTDB): domain Bacteria; phylum Actinomycetota; class Actinomycetes; order CAXTBU01; family CAXTBU01; genus CAXTBU01. The sequence continues at coordinate 33,613 of CAXTBU010000015.1, read as the reverse complement.
GCGGTCACCCGGTCGCCGGGGTCCCCGCACACCAGCCCGACCGCGTCCCAGTCGGCCGCGGTCGACGGCGGGTAGCGCGCGTCGAGGGCGGCCAGGACGTCGGCGACGGTCGGCTCGGGCACCCGCTCACCCTCACATGCCGGCAGCGACCCGCCCGGGTCACGATGGGCCATGGCCTTTGCCGGGTTCGGTCCGGACGTCATCGCCTTCTACGACGGGCTGGAGGCGGACAACAGCCGGGAGTACTGGACGGCGCACAGGTCCGTCCACGACGAGCAGGTCGCCGCGCCGATGCGCGCGCTCGCCGAACAGCTGGAGCCGGAGTTCGGCCCGGTCAAGCTGTTCCGCCCTCACCGCGACGTCCGGTTCAGCCGGGACAAGAGCCCGTACAAGACCGAGGCCGGGATGACGGTCGGCGCCGGCGCCGGCGGGCTGTACGCGGCGCTGTCCGCGGACGGGCTGTTCGTGGCCGGTGGGCTGTGGCAGGCGCAGACCGACCAGGCCCGGCGGCTGCGGGCGGCGGCGGCCGACGACCGGACCGGTCCTCCGCTGACCCGGGCGGTGGCCGAGCTGCGGGCGGCCGGCTGGGAGGTCGACGGCGAACGGCTGCAGCGGGTGCCGAAGCCCTGGGACGACGGCCACCCGCGGGCGGACCTGCTGCACCTGAAGACGCTGACCGGCGGCCGGCGGTACCAGCCGGGCCCGTGGCTGCAGGAGCCGGCGGCCGGGAACCGCGTCGCCGACGGCTGGCGCGAGCTGGGCACCCTGATCCGCTGGCTGGACCGGCACGTCGGGCCCTCGGACCGGCCCCGACAGGCGGCTGGTGACCGGGCGCGGTAGGACGGTCGCTCAGGGGCAACGAGCGCGGGACCCGAGGAGCAGCGGTGGCGGTCGACGAGGACGTGTACAAGGAGTTCGGCGACGCGGTCAACATGACGGCCAAGGAGCTCGAGCACTGGCTGGGCACCGACGAGAGCCAGTCGGTGGGCCAGAAGAAGGACGGCGGGGAGTCGACCGGTCACGAGAGCGGCCGCGAGATCGTCGCTCTGCTGCACAAGAAGAAGGCGGACCTCGACGCCGACGACGAGCACCAGATGCGCCGGGTCGTCTCCTACGTCCACCGGCATCTCGCGCAGGAGCCGTCGCACGAGGACATCGAGACGTCGCGCTGGCGCTACTCGCTGATGAACTGGGGCAACGACCCGCTCAAGTAGGCGGTGCCCGAGGCGGCCGGCCCGCCGTCAGAGTTCGCGGTCAGAGATCGCGGTCAGAGGTCGCGGTCGCGGAACGTCTCGATGCGCGCGCCGAGGTCGTTGAGCCGTTGGGCGAGCTGCTCGTACCCGCGGTCGATGACGTAGACGTTGCGCAGCACCGACGTGCCCTTGGCCGCCAGCATCGCCAGCAGGACCACGACGGCCGGGCGCAGCGCCGGCGGGCAGACCACCTCCGCGCCGGACCATCTGGTCGGGCCGTCGACCTGGATCCGGTGCGGGTCCAGCAGCCGGACCTTCGCGCCGAGCTTCGTCAGCTCGGTCAGGTGGATCGCCCGGTTGTCGTACACCCAGTCGTTGATGACCGTCGTCCCGTGGGCGGTGGCGGCGATGGCCGCGAAGAACGGGAGGTTGTCGATGTTGAGGCCCGGGAACGGCATCGGGTGGATCTTGTCCGACGGCGCCTTCAGCTTGCTGGGCCGGACCACCAGGTCGACCAGCCGGGTCCGCCCGTTCGCGGCCGGGTACTCCGCGGACCGGTCGAGGTCCAGGCCCATCTCCTCCAACAGCGACAGCTCGATCTCGAGGAACTCGACCGGCGCGCGCCGCACGGTGATCTCCGAGCCGGTGACGATCGCCGCGGTCACCAGGCTCATCGCCTCGACCGGGTCCTCCGCGGGCCAGTACTCCACGTCGACCGCGATGTCGGCGACACCGCGGACGACGAGCGTCGTGGTCCCGATCCCCTCGATCCGGACCCCGAGCAGCTGCAGGAAGAAGCACAGGTCCTGGACCATGTAGTTCGGGCTGGCGTTGCGGATGACGGTCGTCTCCGGCCGCCGGGCGGCGGCCATCAGCACGTTCTCGGTGACGGTGTCCCCGCGCTCGGTCAGCACCACGGGCCGTGCCGGGGAGACGGTCGGGTCGACGGTCGCGTGGTACTGCCCGCCGGTGGCGACGACGTCCAGGCCGAACCGGCGCAGCGCGATCAGGTGTGGCTCGACGGTGCGGGTCCCGAGGTCGCAGCCGCCGGCGTAGGGCAGGCGGAAGGTGCTCTCCCGGTGCAGCAGCGGGCCGAGCAGCATGATGATCGACCGGGTCCGGCGCGCGGCGGTGAGGTCCATCGTGTCGAGGTCCAGCACCGCGGGCGGCACCAGCTCGAGGTCGTTGTCGGAGTTCAGCCAGCGCGTGCGGACGCCGATCGAGCGCAGCACCTCGAGGATCCGGTTGACCTCCTCGATGCGGGCGACGCGCCGCAGGGTGGTCGTCCCCCGGTTGAGCAGGCAGGCGCAGAGCAGCGCGACGGCCGCGTTCTTGCTGGACTTCACGGTGATCGAGCCGGACAGCCGACGCCCGCCGACGACCCGCAGGTGCATCGGGCCGGGTTGGCCGAGGGACACGAGCTCGGACTCCAGGGCCTCGCTGATCCGGGCCAGCATCTCCAGGCTGAGGTTCTGCCGGCCCTGCTCGATGCGGTGCACCGCGCTCTGGCTGGTGCCCACCGCGCCCGCGAGCTGGGTCTGGGTCCACCCGCGGTGCTTGCGGGAATCCCTGATGAGGCTGCCGATCCGGGTCAGGTACTCCTCGGGGCGGGTCAACTCCATCGTCACGGGCTGACGTTAACCCGCTGGTGAGCTAGCGGGGCTGGAGCGGTGCTCCGACACGCCAGTCCGACGAAGTTGCCGCGGATCCGTGACCCGCCCGGTGATATGTCGGCGCCCCGGCCCCGCCCCCGCCGACCCGACGTGGGTCGGCGGAAGCGGGACCGGCCGGGCTGCTCAGGACTCGGTGGTCGCCGACGGCGAGGCCGACGGTGACGGTGTGGTCGTCCCGTCGCTGCCGTCCTGACGGTCGCCGTCCTGACGGTCGCCGCCGCCCGGGCCAC
>CAXTBU010000015.1:8392-30417 GCA_964242885.1 uncultured Actinomycetales bacterium | reverse complement strand
GGCCACGGCCGTGACCGTCCCGTCCAGGTGCGGCAGCCGGACGACGATGTCGGTCGCCGTCGCCGGGGTCGAGCCGCTCGCCGCGGGGGCGGCCACCAGCACCCGGTCACCGACCTGCAGGGTGGACAGGGCGACCGTCCGGTCCCGGCCCAGGTGGACGGTCGTGTCCGACGTCGTCCGGTAGACGCTGACGGTGCCGGAGTCGCTGGTCACCGTGACCGACGAGTTCCCCAGTGCGGTGATCCGGCCGGCACTGCCCACCCCCCGGTCCGGCCGGTCCCCGCGGTCCCCGCGCTCGGGAGACGGCGTCTCGGCGGACGGGCTCGGTGCGAGCGTGCCGGGGGTCGCGCCGTCGGACTGCGACGGGTTCGCGGACGGACTCGGCGTGGGGCTGGCGGCCGAGGCGATGCCGTACCCGCCGAGGGCGAGGCCACCGGCCGCCGCGACGGTGACCACGACCGTCGGCAGCCGGCGGTTGCGGACGCGGCCGGCCGGGGTGTCGATGTCTCCGGGGCCGGCGGTACCGGTCTGCGGGAAGCGGTCGGGGTTGGTCACGGGACCTCCTGGTCTGCCACCCGGCGGCGGCCCTGGGCTCTGCGGCCACCCGGTGGTGGTCCTGGCCACCACCGTCGCGGCCCGGTCTGAGAGGGAACTGAAGACGGACCTGCGGCCGCGACTTCTTCAGGGCTCCTTCAGCGTCGGCGGCCGACACTGGGGCGGTGCCGGCCCGCGTGCTCCTCGTCGAGGACGAACCGGCGATCGCCGATGCCCTCGCTGCCGCCCTCCGCGACACCGGGTACCAGGTCCGCGCTGTCCCGGACGGCACCGGGCTGGAGGCCGTCCTGGACGCCTTCCGCCCGGACCTCGCCGTCGTCGACGTCATGCTGCCCGGCACGCGCGACGGGTTCGCACTCACCCGGGCGTTGCGTTCGCGGGGCGACCTGGGCGTGATCGTCTCCACTGCCCGGGACACGCTGCCGGACCGGATGCGCGGCTTCGCGGCGGGCGCCGACGACTACCTGGTCAAGCCGTTCGCGACGGTGGAGCTGCTGGCCCGGGTCGCCGCGGTCCTGCGCCGGCTGGGCCGGGTCCCGTCCACGGTGGCGGTGGGGGACCTGGTCGTCGACGAGGGCGCCGGCGTCGCGGTGCGGGCCGGACACCCGCTGCCGCTGACGGCGACCGAGTTCCGGCTGCTGGCCTACCTGGTCGCGAACCGCGGCCGGACGGTGTCCAAGACCCAGATCCTCACCCAGGTCTGGGGATACGAGGACTACGACCCGAACCTCGTCGAGGTGCACACCAGCTCGCTGCGCCGCAAGGTCGAGGCACACGGGCCCCGGCTGATCCACACCGAGCGCGGCCTCGGCTACGTCGTGCGCGGATGAGAGCACCGGACGCGCTGCGCACCCGCCGCCCGCAGCTGCGCCGCCTGCGCCTGCCCGCCCGCCCGCACCTGCCGCGTTCGCTCGGCGGGCGGGTGACGCTGTCGGTGGTGGCGCTGGTCGCCGTCGTGCTGGTGCTGCTGTTCGTCGGTGTGGACCTCGCTCTCGGCTCGCGACTGCGGGCCGAGGCGAGGACCCGGCTGACCGACCGCGTCGCGATCGCCCAGCAGATCGGCGCCACGCTGGACGAGCAGGACCTGGTCGACCGGCTGCGCGGCGACGGCGTCACCGCCCAGCTGTGCGCGGCCGACGCGACCGGCTGTGTCTCATCCGCTGCGGCGCCGGACGTGCCGGGCGACCGGGACACCGACCGCGCACCGGGTCGGCCAGGACGGGGTGGACCGGGCCCTCGACCGGCCGAGCCATCCGCTGCCGCGGTCCGCTCGGCCGGGTCCCTGCTGTTCACCCGGACCACGCTGGCCAGCGGGGCGGAGCTCACCCTGTCCACCGACACCACCCAGATCGGCGCGACCCTGCGCCGCCTCGTGCTGTTGGAGGTCGCCGGCGGCCTGGCGGCGCTGGTGCTGGTGGCGGTGGTGCTGCAGCGGCTGTCGCGGGTCGCGCTGCGGCCGCTGGACCGGATGACCGGTCTGGCGCGCCAGATCACCGCCGGGGACCGCGGCCGGCGACTCGGCACGGGAGACGACCGCTCGGAGCTCGGCCGGACGGCGCTCGCCTTCGACGGGATGCTCGACGAGCTGGAGACGTCGGCGGACCGCGCCCGGGCCGCCGAGGCGCGGATGGTCGACTTCCTCGGCGACGCCTCCCACGAACTGCGCACCCCGCTGGCCGGGATCGCCGCGAACGCGGAGAACCTGTTGCGCTCCCCGACCGACCGGGCGGAAACGGAGAGAGCAGCGCTCGCCGTCGTCCGGGAGACCCGGCGCGCCGCGCGGCTCGTCGAGAGCCTGCTCGACATCGCCCGGCTCGACCGGGGGCTGGAGCTGGACCTGTCAGCCGTCGACGTCGTCGCGCTGGCCCGGCACGAGGTCGACCGGACCCGTGCTCTCGCGCCCGACCTCGACGCGGTGCTGACCGCCCCGCCGTCGGTGGTCGTACAGGCCGATGCCTTCCGGCTCGCGCAGGTGCTGGCCAACCTGACGGACAACGCCCGGCAGGCGGTCGGGTCCCGCGGTCGCATCGAGGTGACGGTCGACGGGCGGCCGGGCGGGCTGGTGGTCACGGTCACCGACGACGGTCCGGGGATCGCCCCCGACGACCGTGAGCGCGTCTTCGAGCGGTTCACCCGCCTGGACGCGTCCCGGTCCCGGCGCACCGGCGGCGTCGGCCTCGGCCTGGCCATCTCCCGCGCCCTTGCCGCCGCCCACGGCGGCAGCCTCACGGCGACGGACCGGCCCGACGGCCGGCCCGGTGCCTGCCTGCGCCTCGCGCTCCCGCTCCGCGCGTCCGGAGCGGGAGCACGTGCACCTGTCTCCTGACCGAGGCCCGGCGGGACGCGGTCCCGGGCGCGGTGGACCTGTTCTCGACCGAACGGGAACCCGAGGTCGTCGAGGCCCTGGTGCAGGCGTTCGAAGTCGTCCTACCGGACAGCGACTGACGAGGTCGAGCCGGGACGACTCAGTGGGCGCGGTGGGTCTCGAACCCACGACCGCCGGTTTGTAAGACCGGTGCTCTACCGCTGAGCTACACGCCCGGGACGCCCCAGCATCGCCGGATCCGGGTCAGACCCGCGCTGGTGTCCCAGCCGCCCGCGCACCGAGCGGCCCGCGGGAGGCGAGCGCCGACGCGGCCTCGAGGTGTGCGGCGATGTCCCGCTGGTCCCCGATGTCGTTGACCACCGACCAGGCGACCGTCCCGTCCTGCGCGACCAGGAACGACCCGCGCAGCGAGCAGCCGCGCTCGACGTCGAACACGCCGTACGCGCCGGCCACCGCGCCGTGCGGCCAGAAGTCCGACAGCAGCGGAAACCGCAGGCCGGCGGCGTCACTGAACGCGCGCAGGGCGAACAGCTGGTCGCACGACACGGCAGCCACCCGGACCCCGAGCGACTGCAGCTGCTCGTCCAGGTCCAGCAGGCCGGTCAGCTCACCGGTGCAGGTGCCGCTGAACGCGAACGGGTAGAACACGACGAAGACCGGCCCGTCGACGAGCTCGGCGGCCAGGTCGAACGGGGTGCCGTGCTGGTCCGACAGCACGAACAACGGCGCGGTCGCCCCGACCGCCGGCGGCTCGACCGGGAGCACCGGTCCCTCGCCGGCCCCGCGGGAAGGGGTCACCGGCCCATCCGCGACTTCGGCGCCACGAGCTTCGTCCCGGACCACGCGGCACCGGCGGACACCGACGTCGTCGCGGACAGGCCAGCGGTCGGCGCGGCCTCCCCGATGTCGCCGGGCTCGACGTAGCCGACGCTGCCGATCTTCGGGGTCAGCAACCAGATGAAGCCGCCGTCGATGAGGTCGGTCAGCGCGTCGACCAGGGCGTCGACCAGGTCCCCGTCCTCGTCGCGCCACCACAGCAGCACGGCGTCGACGACCTCCTGGTGCTCCGCGCCCAACCGGTCCGGGTCCAGCAGCTCCGCACCGGTCCGCACCTCCACAGAGGTCCGCAGTGCCTCGTCGGCGTCCTCGTCCCAGCCGATCTCGAGGACGGCCTGGCCTTCGGTGAAACCGAGGCGGCGAGCGATGGTGTCCGGAGCGGCGACGGGCTCGGTCACCGGACGAGCTCCCCGACCTGTCGGGACGGAACCTGTCGGAGACGAACCTGCCGGGAAGGAACAACGTACGGAGCCGCGTCAGCTCTGCCGACCAGCACTCCGCACCCCCGTCGCAACCGTCGTCCAGGTGGTGTCCGCGAGCACTTCCGGCGTCACGGACCGTCCGCGGAGCATACCGAGGCGACCCGGACAACGGCAGCGCGGCCCGGGGATGGTGGCGGGTGCGCGGGCGGCGTCGAGGATGGCCCGGTGCAGACCTCCGGTTCCCCAGGCGACCCCGCCCGCGCCCGCTCGTTCGGGGCGGCCGCAGCCACCTACCACCGCGCCCGCACCGGGTACACCGACGAGGAGGTGGTCTGGGCACTCGGCGGCGTCGACGTCGCCGGCCTCGATGTCCTGGACCTGGCCGCCGGCACCGGACGCCTGACGCTCGCGCTGCTCGCGGCCGGGGTCGGCGCCGCCGGAGGCAGCCTGCACGCGGTCGAGCCGGACCCCGCGATGCGGGCCGAGTTCGCCCGCCAGGTCCCGGCCGACCGGGCGACCCTGCACGACGGCACCGCCGAGACGATCCCGCTGCCGGACGCGTCGGTGGACGCTGTCGTGGCCGGCTCGGCCTTCCACTGGTTCGACCCCCCGCGCGCGCTGCCGGAGATCGCCCGGGTGCTGCGGCCGGGCGGGACGCTCACCGCGCTGTGGACCCACCCCGACGAGCAGGTGGGCTGGGTGCGCGGGTACCGCACCGCCGGCCGGGTGGCACTGGCCGCAGGCGGGCGCCCCGCGCAGGTCGGCGACCCGGCGGCCGACCCGACGGGCGACCGGCACGCCACCGCCGACTTCCGGCACAGCGACATCCCCGCGTCGGCGCTGTTCACCCCGACCGAGCTCCGTCAGTCGGTGCACGTCGAGCGGACGACCCGCGAGGTGGTGACCGAGGCGATCGGCACCTACTCCGAGGTCCTGGTCCGCGACGCCGCCAGCCGCGATGCGGTGCTCGCCGCGGTGGCTGCCGCTCTCGACGAGGTGGTGCCCGGCGGCGCCGCGGACGCCGCGGACGCGACGGTCGACCTGCCGGTCCGGGTGCAGATGGCGCGCTGCCGTCGGCGGTGACGACCGCGGGAGCGACCGGCCGCGAACGGGGAGGTGGACGGCACGTGACCGACCTGCGCGCGACGGTGGAGGATGGCCGGGCCGCGGCGATCCCGCGGCCGACTCGACCGCCGAACGCGGCCGGCCGCGCGCCTCCCCGGCACGTCGCCCGGTCGTCAGGAAGGACAGCGCCGTGACCGGACCCGGAGACCCGCACGACGCCGACCCGGCGGTGGCCCACGACCGCGACCCGGCGGAGACCGGCGAGTGGCTGGAGAGCCTGGACGGCCTGCTCGCCTCGGCCGGCCCCGAGCGCGCGGAGTTCGTCCTCGACCGGCTGCTCCAGCAGGCGCGGGCCCACGGGCTCGTCGTCGCCGGCGCGGTGGGCGCGGGCGTCGACGGGCAGTCGCCGGCCGGTGATCCGGCCCCGGCCACCCCGGTGAAGCTGCCGCTGGCCACCGACGACGTCAACACCATCGGGCTGGACGCGCAGCCGGAGTTCCCGGGCGACGCCGAGCTCGAGCGGCAGATCACCGACACGATCCGGTGGAACGCCGCGGTCCTGGTCAGCCGGGCCAACCGGCCGGGCATCGGCGTCGGCGGCCACATCGCCACCTTCGCCGGCGCGGCCACCCTCTACGAGGTCGGCCTGCAGCACTTCTTCCGCGGCCGCAACCACCCCGGCGGCGGCGACCAGGTGTTCTTCCAGGGCCACGCCTCCCCCGGCATGTACGCCCGCGCCTACGTCGAGGGCCGGCTCACCGAGGACCAGCTCGACGGGTTCCGCCAGGAGCTGACCAACCCCGGCGGCGGCCTGCCGTCCTACCCGCACCCGCGGCTGATGAGCGACTTCTGGCAGTTCCCGACGGTGTCGATGGGCCTGGGCCCGATCCACTCGATCTACCAGGCGCGGCTGAACCGGTACGTGCACGCCCGCGGGTTCACCGACACCAGCCAGCAGCGGGTGTGGGCCTTCCTCGGCGACGGGGAGATGGACGAGCCGGAGAGCCTCGGCGCGATCGGCCTGGCCGCCCGCGAACAGCTGGACAACCTCACCTGGGTGATCAACTGCAACCTGCAGCGCCTGGACGGCCCGGTCCGCGGCAACGGCAAGATCATGCAGGAGCTGGAGTCCCACTTCCGTGGCGCCGGCTGGCGGGTGATCAAGGTCGTGTGGGGCTCGGACTGGGACCCGCTGCTGACCTCCCCGGCCGGGCCGAAGCTGATCGCGGCCCTCACCGCGACGCCGGACGGGCAGATGCAGACCTACTCCGTCGAGCCGGGCTCCTACCTGCGAGAGCACCTGTTCGCAACCGACCCCGAGCTGGCCGAGCTGGCGTCGCACTACACCGACGACCAGCTGCGCGCCCTGTCCCGCGGCGGCCACGACGTCGCCAAGGTCTACGCGGCCTACGCCGAGGCCACCCGGCCGACCGGGCAGCCGACGGTGGTGCTCGCGCACACGGTCAAGGGCTGGCGGCTGAACAGCTTCGAGGGCCGCAACGCCACGCACCAGATGAAGAAGCTGACCCTCGACGACACGAAGAAGTTCCGCGACATCCTGCACGTGCCGATCTCGGACGAGGTGCTCGAGGCCGACCCGTACCGGCCGCCGTACTGGAAGCCGGCGCCGGACTCGCCGCAGATGCGCTACCTGCAAGAGCACCGCTCCGCCCTCGGTGGATCGCTGCCCGAGCGCGTGGTCGACCACGAGCCGCTCACGCTGCCCGGTGACCAGATGTACGCGACGCTGCTCAAGGGATCCGGCAAGCAGCAGGTCGCCACGACGATGGCGCTGGTCCGGCTGTTCAAGGACCTGCTGCGGAACAAGGACATCGGGCGCCGGTTCGTCCCGATCATCCCGGACGAGGCCCGCACGTTCGGCCTGGACGCCACCTTCAGCACCGCGAAGATCTACAGCCCCTCCGGGCAGAACTACACCCCGGTCGACGACAGACTGCTGCTCTCCTACCGGGAGTCCGAGTCCGGCCAGATCCTGCACGAGGGCATCAACGAGTCCGGGTCGATGGCGTCCTTCGTCGCGGCCGGGACCTCCTACGCCACGCACGGCCAGCCGCTGATCCCCTTCTACATCTTCTACTCGATGTTCGGGTTCCAGCGGACCGGCGACGCGATGTGGGCCGCCGCGGACCAGCTGACCCGGGGCTTCCTCGTCGGGGCGACCGCCGGCCGGACGACGCTGAACGGCGAGGGGCTGCAGCACGAGGACGGCCACTCGCTGCTGCTCGCCTCCACCAACCCGGCGGTCGTCAGCTACGACCCGGCGTTCGCCTACGAGGTCGCGCACGTGATGCGCTCGGGCCTGCAGCGGATGTACGGCTCGACGCACGACCACCCGCACGGCGAGGACGTCTTCTTCTACCTGACCGTCTACAACGAGCCGATCTCCCAGCCGGCACAGCCGGACGGCCTCGACCTCGACGGGCTGCTGCGGGGGCTGTACCTGTACGCCCCGGCGGGGCACGTCGAGACCGCCGGGGAGCCGGCGCCGCGGGTGCAGCTGCTGGCCTCCGGGTCGGCGATGCCCTGGGCGCTGGAGGCCAAGCAGCGGCTCGCCGACGAGTGGGGGGTCGCCGCCGACGTGTGGTCGGCGACCAGCTGGAACGAGCTGCGCCGGGACGCCCTGGAGTGCGACGCCTGGAACCTGGAGCACACGGACACCACCGCCCGGGTGCCCCACGTCACCCGGGTGCTCGCACCGACCGCCGGCCCCGTGGTCGCCGTCAGCGACTACATGCGGGCGGTGCCGGACCAGATCGCCCCGTGGGTGCCCGGTGACTGGCGCTCGCTGGGCACCGACGGCTTCGGCCGCTCGGACACCCGGGCGGCGCTGCGCCGCCACTTCCGGGTGGACGCCCAGTCGATCGTCGTGGCGGCGCTCTCGGAGCTGGCCGAGCGGGGCGAGGTCAAGACGGCCACGGTTCGCGAGGCGCTGGACCGCTACGACCTGTCCGACGTCACCGCTACCACCGCGACGGAGGCCGGCGGCGACAGCTGACCGTTCCCGAGGTCGCTCCCCGGTCCGGACCGAGCCCTAAGGTGCCCCGCATGGGCGTCGTTCAGGACGCACCGCGCCCGGCGACGGTCCGGCGGCTGGAGCGGGCGATCGGGCCGCTGGCCAAGAAGGTCGTCGCCGACCTGGACCGGGACCTGTCCTGGTACCGCGCGATGTCCGCGCAGGAGCGCTCGTGGCTCGGGCTGGTCGCCCAGGCCGGCATCGCCGCGTTCGTCGCCTGGTACCGCTCGCCGGACAGCCGGGCCGGCACCACCGCTGAGGTCTTCGGGACCGCGCCGCGAGAGCTGGTCCGCTCGGTCACCCTGGGCCAGACCGTCGAGCTGGTGCGCCGGATCGTCGAGCTCGTCGAGTCCCAGGTCGAGGACATCGTCGACGCCGCCGACGTGCCCGCCGTCCGTGAGTCCGTGCTCCGGTACAGCCGGGAGATCGCCTTCGCTGCCGCCGAGCTGTACGCCCACGCCGCCGAGGAGCGCGGTGCCTGGGACGCCCGCCTCGAGGCCCTGGTGGTCGACGCGCTGCTCCGCGGCGACGGCGAGGACGCCGTCCGCTCCCGGGCCGCAGCGCTGGGCTGGACCGACACCGACCAGGTCGTCGTGGTGGCCGGCCACCCGCCCGGCGGGGACACCGAGAGCGTCGTGGAGGCGGTACGCCGCGCGGCCCACGCGGCCGGCGCCGACGTGCTGACGGGGGTGCAGAGCGACCGGCTGGTGGTGGTCCTCGGCCTGCGGGGGAAGGGCGCGGACGCCGATGCGGCAGTCGCCGCCGTGACCGGGCAGTACGGGCCCGGGCCGGTCGTGGTCGGCGCCGCGGTCCCGGACCTGGTGTCCGCGACCGCATCCGCGGGGGCGGCGCTGGCCGGGCTGGCGGCGGCGCCGGGCTGGCCCGACGCCCCCCGCCCGGTGCCGGCCGTGGAACTGCTGCCCGAGCGGGCGCTGTCCGGTGACCCGACGGCGGCCGAGCAGCTGCGCCGCGACCTGTACGCGCCGCTGGTGACCGCCGGCCCGCCGATCCTCGAGACGGTGGCGGCGTTCCTGGAGAACGGCGGCTCGGTGGAGACGACCGCCCGCCTGCTGTTCATCCACCCCAACACCGTCCGGTACCGGCTGCGCCGGGTCACCGACATCACCGGTTACTCCCCGACGGAGTCCCGGGACAGCTACACGCTGCGGGTCGCCCTCACCCTCGGCCGGCTGGCCGACGCCGGGTAGGCCGTCCGGCCGGGCGGCGGGGACCTCGCCCACCGCCCGGCCGTCCAGACGACCCGGAGCCCCGCGTCCGGCCCGCTCACCCGGCCGGTGTCCGGGGCGCGCCGCCCGGATGCCGCGGGCCAGGAACCGGACCCCGTGCGGCCGGCGGGGGCCGCGGGCGCGGACGGTCCGCGGATCCCGGCGACGACGGCGGCGAACTCCAGCTCGAGCAGGTCCGGATCGCTCAGCACCAGGTCGAAGAAATCGTCGTCCACCTGCCTGCGCCGGTCCACCGCCGACGCCGGCGCTGCAGTCCCCATCCCGGCCTCAGACGCTGATCGACTGCTGGGCGGGCCCGGACTCCTTGATCACGATCTTGCGCGGCTTGGACCGCTCCGCGACGGGGATCGTCAACCGGAGCACCCCGGCCTCGTAGGCCGCCTCGATCCGGTCCAGGTCGAGGGCGTCGCCCAGCAGGACCTGGCGGCTGAACACGCCTCGTGGCCGCTCGGCGGCGATCATCTCGACGTCCGGGGCCTGGGCGGCCCGCCGCTCGGCACGGACGGTGAGGACGTTGCGCTCGACGTCGAGGTCGACCGACGACGGGTCGACGGCGGGCAGGTCGAACTCGAGGACGAACCGTTCCCCGTCGCGCCAGGCGTCCATCGGCATCACCGCCGGTCGGGCGGCGGTGCCGAACATCTCCTGGGCCAGACGGTCGAGGTTCCGGAACGGGTCGGTACGGACCAACATGGCTGCCTCCTCCACGGCAACGGTTCTGTCGGACGGTCCGGCCGCCATCGGATGTGTGACGGCCGATGTAGATTTTGTACCGCCGATCGCGAGCTGACGCAAGACCCGAGGACCTCAGCTGACGCACCGACCCGGGGAGGAGGACAGGGTGGCCGACGACCCCGCTCCGGACCCCTCGCACCCGGTCTACGGGATCTCCGTCGCAGCCGAGCTGGTCGGCTCAGCCGCGCAGAACCTGCGGCAGTACGAGGCCCGCGGGCTGCTCACGCCGTCGCGCAGCGCCGGCGGCACCCGCCGGTACAGCGCCGACGACCTGGCCCGGCTGCGCGAGATCGGCCGGCTGCTGGACGCCGGACTGAACACCGCCGGCATCGAGATGGTGTTCGAGCTCCGTGCGGACAACGACCGGCTGCGCGCCCAGCTGGACACCGCCGCAGGAGGCTGAGCCGGGAGCCAGCGTTGTCCGGGAGCACAGAGTCTCCCGGCCGGAATCGTGTGCGGCCGGTGCCGGCTGCACGGCCGTCTTCCGGAAGGGTGGTCCCGTGCTCGTTCTCGTCGCGCCCGGTCAGGGGTCCCAGCGGCCCGGGATGCTGGACGGCTGGCTGGACGTCCCGGCGGCCGCGGCCGAGGTGGCCGCGTGGTCGGAGCTCACCGGGCTGGACCTGGCCGCCCTCGGCACCGCCGCCGACGACGACACGGTCCGGCGCACCGAGAACGCGCAACCCCTGCTGGTCACCCTCGGCCTGCTCTCGGCGACCGCACTGGCGGCCGTCACCGAGCTGCCCCGCGAGCAGCTGGCCGACGTCTACGCCGGGCACTCCGTCGGTGAGCTCACCGCCGCGGCGGTCGCCGACGTCGTCACCGACGACGAGGCGGTCCAGCTGGTCGCCCTCCGTGGCGCCGCGATGGCGCAGGCGGCCGCCGACAACCCCGGCGGGATGTCCGCCGTCCTCGGCGGGGACCCGGTCGTGGTCAGCGAGCGCCTCGTCGAGCTCGGGCTGACCGCCGCGAACGTCAACGCCGCCGGCCAGGTCGTCGCCGCGGGGCCGCTGCACTCACTCGAGCTGCTGTCCGCCCAGCCGCCGGCCGGCGCCCGGGTCCGTCCGCTGCCGGTGGCCGGCGCCTTCCACACCGCCCAGATGGCGTCCGCCGCGCTCGTCCTGACCGAGGTCGCCCAGCAGGTCACGCCGGGCGACCCGTCGGGTCCCGTCGTGGCGAACGCCGACGGCATGGCATACCTGGACGGGCCGTCCCTGCTCGCCCGGATCGTCGGGCAGGTGGCGGCGCCGGTGCGGTGGGACGCCTGCCAGCGCACGTTCGCGGCTCTGGGGGTCACCGGCCTGCTGGAGCTCGCGCCGGGCGGGACCCTGACCGGCCTGGCCCGGCGCGAACTCCCCGGCGTCGCGACCCTCGCGGTGAAGTCCCCGGACGACCTGGACGCCGCCGCCGCCTTCGTCGCCGAACACCGGCAGCGCCGCACGATCCCGACGGTGGGCAGGCGGGCGACCGCGGCACCGCACACTGGTGGGTCCGAACCCCAGACCGACGCCCAGACCGACGCCCAGACGACGCCCGGAGGCGATGCATGACCGCGCAGCTCTCAGCCGCCCCCGGCTCACCCGGGTCGCGCGTGGTGGGGCTCGGTACCTACCGGCCGTCCCGGGTGATCGACAACGCCGAGATCTGCCTGCGCATCGACTCCACCGACGAGTGGATCCAGACCCGGTCCGGCATCCGGACCCGCCGCTGGGCCGACGACAGCGAGACCCTCACCGTGATGGCCACCGCGGCGGCCGGCAAGGCGCTCAGCGAAGCCGGGATCACCGGGGCCCAGGTCGGCTGCGTGCTGGTGGCCACCGCCAGCCACCTGTGGCAGACGCCGAGCCTGGCCGCTCTCGTCACCCACGAGCTGGGCGCTGACGGCGCCTCGGCGTTCGACGTGTCCGCCGCCTGCGCCGGGTTCGTCTACGGCGTCGGGATGGCCAGCGACATGGTCCGGGCCGGCTCCGTGGGCGGCGAGCGGCCCTACGTGGTCGTGATCGGCGCCGAGCGGCTCAGCGACCTGACCGACCCCGAGGACCGCTCGACCGCGTTCCTGTTCGCCGACGGCGCCGGCGCGGTGGTGATCGGCCCGGCCGAGACCACCGGCATCAGCCCGATCGTCTGGGGAGCCGACGGGTCCGGCGCGGCGCTGGTCCGCCAGCGCGAGGACTGGCGCAGCGCCTGGGACGCCGACGAGCCGAAGTGGCCGGCGCTGGTCCAGGAGGGCGCGAAGGTCTTCCGCTGGGCCTCCTACGCGATGGCGCCGGTCGCCCGCGAGGCGCTGGCCAAGGCAGGGATCACGCCCGAGCAGCTGGACGCGTTCGTCCCGCACCAGGCCAACATGCGCATCATCGATGCGCTGACCAGGACCCTCGGGCTGCCGGAGTCGGTGGCGATCGGCCGGGACGTCGCCGACCAGGGCAACACCAGTGCCGCGTCCATCCCGCTCGCGCTGGACCGGCTCCGCGAGCTCGGCGAGGTCTCCAGCGGCGACCTGGCCCTGCTGATCGGGTTCGGCGCCGGCCTGGTCCACGCCGCGCTCGTCGTCCGCGTCCCCTGACCGACCGCACGCCCCGGTGGTCGACCCGGACCGCCACCCACCCGCCAGGTCCGACCGCCGGACCTGGACGAACACCCGACACGAAGGAGCAGCCAGCATGGCCACCACCGAGGAGATCCGCACCGGTCTCGCCGACATCGTCAACGAGATCGCCGGCGTCCCCGCCGACGACGTCCAGCTGGAGAAGAGCTTCGTCGACGACCTCGACGTGGACTCGCTCTCGATGGTCGAGGTCGTCGTGGCCGCCGAGGAGAAGTTCGGCGTGTCGATCCCCGACGACGACGTCCGCGGCCTGAAGACCGTCGGTGACGCCGTGTCGTTCATCGAGCGCGCCGCAGCCTGACCGGACCGGCCTGACCGCACCGTCCCGATCGAACCAGCCCTGCCCGACGCCGCCTGACCTCCCCAGGAGCTCCCCGTGACCAGCACCCCGACCACCGACCGGACCCGCGTCGTCGTCACCGGCCTCGGTGCGAGCACGCCCGTCGGGGGCACGGCACCCGAGACGTGGGCCGCGTTGCTCGCGGGACGCTCCGGGGTGCGGGAGCTGACCGAGGACTGGGCGGCCACGCTCCCGGTGCGCTTCGCCGGCCGCGCGGCGGTCGAGCCGACCGAGGTGCTGAGCCGGGTCGAGGCCCGCAAGCTCGACCGGTCCGAGCAGTTCGCGCTGGTCGCCGCGCGGGAGGCGTGGGCGGACGCCGGCTTCACCACCAAGGCGGGCGAGCCGGTGGACGGCGACGCCGGTCCCGGCCTGGACGGCGAGCGGGTCGCGGTCGTCGTCGCCACCGGCATCGGCGGGACCATCACGCTGATGAACCAGTACGACATCCTGAAGGAGAAGGGCGCCCGGCGGGTCTCGCCGTACACGGTGCCGATGCTGATGCCGAACGGTCCCGCCGGCTGGGTGAGCATCGATCTCGGCGCGAAGGCCGGCGTGCACGCGCCGGTCTCGGCGTGCGCGTCGGGCAACGAGGCGCTGGCCTGGGCGCTGGACATCCTGCGGGCCGGGCGCGCCGACGTCGTGGTGGCCGGCGGGACCGAGGCGGCGATCCACCCGCTGCCGATCGCCGCGTTCGCGTCGATGACCGCGCTGTCCACCCGCAACGAGGACCCGGCCGCCGCGTCGCGGCCTTACGACACCGGCCGGGACGGGTTCGTCCTCGGTGAGGGCGCCGGCATCCTGGTCCTGGAGACCGAGCAGCACGCCGCCGCCCGCGGCGCCCGGGTCTACGCCGAGCTCGCCGGCGCCGGGGCCAGCGCGGACGCCCACCACATCGCCCAGCCGGACCCGACCGGCGCCGGCGCCCGGCGCGCGATGCGCCTCGCCGTCGCCGACGCGCGGCTGGACCCGGCCGAGGTCCGGCACATCAACGCCCACGCCACCTCGACCCCGCAGGGCGACATCGCCGAGTCCCTGGCCATCCACGCCGTGCTCGGCTCCGCGACGGCCGGCGCGGTGGTGAGCGCGACCAAGTCGATGACCGGGCACCTGCTCGGCGCGACCGGCGCCGTCGAGGCGATCGCGGTGGTGATGGCCCTGCACACGCGGCAGGCGCCGCCGACGATCAACCTGCACGAGCTCGACGACAAGGTCGACCTGGACGTGGTCACCGGGTCGCCGCGGACCCTGCCCGACGGCCCCATCGCCGCGCTCAACAACAGCTTCGGCTTCGGCGGCGCCAACCTCGCTGTGGCTTTCCGCTCTGCCTGACGGCAACCGCAGGACGCTTTCCGCTCTGCCTGACAGGCGGCCGGTGCGACCGGTCGCCGCCGATGTGAGACCCCGGTGGGCCCGCCCCTAGGGTCGCGACCATGGAATACCGACAGCTGGGCCGATCGGGACTGCGCGTCTCGACACTGACCATGGGCACGATGACCTTCGGCGGCTCCGGCGGGTTCGCCTCCGTCGGGAACACCGACGTCGCCGAGGCCCGCAAGCAGATCGATGCGTGCCTCGACGCCGGGGTCAACCTCGTCGACACCGCCGACGTCTACTCCTCGGGTGCATCGGAGGAGATCGTCGGCGAGGTCCTGCACGGCCGCTACGACCGGACGCTGATCGCCACCAAGGCGCGGTTCCAGGTCGGCGACGGGCCCAACGACGCGGGGCTGTCCCGCCACCACCTCATCCAGGCCTGCGAGGCGAGCCTGCGCCGCCTGCAGACCGACCACATCGACCTGTACCAGGTGCACGAGATCGACGGCCAGACCCCGGTCGACGAGACCCTGGCCGCCCTGGACTCCCTGGTCAGCTCCGGCAAGGTCCGCTACGTCGGCGCCTCGAACTTCAGCGCCTGGCGCCTCGCACAGGCCCTCGGGGTCGCCGACGCCCACCACCACGTGGCCTACGTCAGCCAGCAGGTCTACTACTCGCTGCAGGAGCGCAGCGTGGAGTACGAGCTGATCCCGCTCGCCATCGACGCGGGGCTCGGCGTGCTGGTGTGGAGCCCGCTGGCCGGTGGCCTGCTGTCCGGCAAGTTCCGCCGCGGCGTCGAGGGCCCCGCCGGGTCGCGTCAGATGTCGGAGTGGTCCGAGCCGCCGGTCTACGACCAGGAGAAGCTGTACGACACGATCGAGGTGTTGGTCGAGGTCGGCCAGGCCCGCGGCGTGTCCGCGGCCCAGGTGGCGCTTGCCTGGTTGCTGACCCGGCCGGCGGTCACCACGCTGGTCATCGGGGCCCGGACCTCGGAGCAGCTGACCGACAACCTGGCCGCCGCCGAGCTCGTCCTGACCGACGACGAGATCGACCGGCTGGAGCAGGTCAGCCGCCCGCCGCTGCTCTACCCGTACTGGCACCAGGCCGCGTCCGCGTCCGACCGGCTCGCCCCGGCCGACCTGTCGCTGCTCGGCCGCCACCTGACGTAGGTCGTTGCGCCTGCCGCCGAGCCCGGACCCCGCCTGGTGACCGCAGCTGCTGCCTGGTGACCGGTGCGCCGGTCACCAAGCGGCACGAGCGGTCACCAGGCGGCTGGACCGGGTCTGGAGACGCCTGCGTCAGCCGACCCGGTGCAGCCAGCGGACAGCCGCCCCGTCGCCGGCGTAGCGGAACGGCTCGAGCTCGTCGTCCCACGGGGTGCCCAGCAGTGCGTCGAGTTCCCCGCGCAGCCCGAACGGGTCGGCCGCGACCGCGATGTCGCTGCCGGCGACCTGCAGCGCGGCCCGGATGCGGTCTTCGGGAACGACGATGTCGCCGTGTGTGCCGGTCATCGCGTGGAAGATGCCGAGGTCGGGGGTGTAGGAGTAGCGGGCGCCCTCGACCAGCGGGCTGGCGTCCTCGGTCACCTCGAACCGCAGCCGGTCCCAGCCGCGCAGTGCCGACGCCAGCCGGCCCGCGGTGCCGGGCGCGCCGACCCAGCTGAGCTCGGCGCGGTAGGTCCCGGCCTCGGCCGGTTGCGGGGTCCACGACAGATTGACCGGCGACCCGAGGACGCCGGCCGCCGCCCACTCGACGTGCGGGCACACCGCTGAGCACGCCGAGTGCACGAAGAGCACACCGCGTGCCTGCTGCGCAGCTGTCATGGCCGGGTCTCCTGGGTCGGGTCGGGGGAATCGCCTTCCCCAGCGCCCCGGTCCGTCCCTGTGGACCCGCGTCGTGACTCGCCGCGTGCTGCCGCACCACCCTGGCGCGACGAGCCCAGTGTGCCCCAAGCGTCCCCCGCGCACCAGCAGTCACAGGCGTCGGCCGCGCCCGGTCCGCGGACCACCGGGAACAGAGCGCGACCCGGTCAGGGGTGGACCGAACCAACGGCCACCACCGGGTATCGGAGCAGGTACCGGGACACCACGGTAGGCCGCCTACCCCCGGTCCGGCGCCCCGCTCGGGGCGTCGGGCGCTCTTCCCGAGGAGCCCTGATGTCGATCCACCGGCACGCCCACCGCCGAGCCGCCGCTGTGACCACCGCCGCGATCACCGCTCTCGCCGCGCTCGGCGCGGCGACCCCGGCACTGGCGGCCACCCCCGCCGCCGGAACCACCACCGCGACGCCGTCGACCGCGTCCACGCCCCGACCGGTCCCGCCGCGGATCAGAGCACTGCTCCGCGCCGAAGCGGAACGTGCCAGCCACCACGCGACCGCACCGCGCGCCGCCGGGCTGCGCCCGATCCCCGGGACCACCGTGTCCACCGACCTGCCCAGCCGCGTCGAGATCGGCGGCCCGACGATCAACACCGTGTTCCGCACGACCGTCAGCCGGCCCACCACCGGCTACGTCGACCCCGTCGGCGTGGTCGGCCTCTTCATCGGCGGGGATCGAGATTTCGCCAGCGAGCTGCTCGTCCACCTGCCTGCCGGACAGCGGACCTTCGCCGGCGCGCTGGCCACCCGCGACAGCAACTTCACCCGTCTCGGCGCCGGGCTCTGGTCGACCGGGATCGTCCCGTACGAGGGTGAAGGCGCGGACAGCATCCAGCTGGGCACCGTGCCCGTCACCGTCAAGCTCCGCTCCCTGCTCGGCCAGCGGGTCACCCGCGCCGGATCCACGGTCGCGGTGTTCGCCTCGACCAAGACCTACGACGGCGACGGCATCTACCGGGCCGCGGCCGGCCGGACCGTCTACGTCCAGCGCTACACCGCCAACGGCTGGCAGACCCTGCGCACCCTCACCGCCGACCGCAACGGCCACATCGACACCCGGGTCACCATCCCCTACCGGGCCGCCATCCGCGTCACCACCCGCGACACCGCCACCACCTTCGGCGCCATCACCCGCGAGACCGTCCTCTGAGCCGGGGGCGCCGGCCCGCGCGGGCGGCCGCGACGGCCCCGGTCAGCTCAGCCGGGAGTACCAGGCCAGGCTCAGCCCGGCGCTGGCCAGGGCCGCCACCAGGGCGATGCCCACCAGCCGGTCGGTGATCTCCCGCTCCTCGGTGCGGAAGCCGACCGAGCGGCCGATGTCGGCGTACGCCTGCCGCAGCTCGCCGGCGCTCTGGGCGGCGTACGCGCTGCCGCCGGTGTCGGTGGCGAGCTCGCGCAGTTCCTCCTCGTCCGGGGGTACGGGAACGGTCCGGCCCTGCAGCTGGACCGTTCCCGACGGCGTGCCGAACGCGATCGTGGACACCGGGACGCCGGCGGCGCGCGCCTGCGCGGCGGCCTGCGCCGTCGGCCGGCCGAGGTTGGTCCCGCCGTCGGACATCAGCACGATCCGCTGCGGCGCCACCTCGTCCGCGCCCTCCCCGCCACCACCCGGTGCCTCGCCCTGTCCCCCGCCCGGCGCGCCGCCCTGGGCTCCGTTCGGTGCGGTTGCGCCGGCGGCGGTCTGAGCGGAGGTCAGCGCGGTGTAGACCGCCTCGCCGATCGCCGTCGACTCGGCGAGCCGGATGTTGGCGACGGCCTCGTCGAACCGCGCCCGGTCCGTCGTCGGGGCGAGGTCCACGCTGGCCGACCCGGCGAAGGTGACCAGCCCCACGTCGAAGGTCTCCGGCAGCTCGTCGGCGAACCGGCGGGCCGCGTTCTGCGCCGCGGTGATCCGATCCGGGTCGACGTCGCTGGCCTGCATCGACAGGGACACGTCGATCACCACGACGACGACCGCCCGGGCCCGGGGCACCCGCACCGGCGCCTCCGGGCGCGCGAAGGCCACCACCAGCAGCACCACCGGGACAAGTGCCGCCAGCGCCGCGGCGTGCCGCCGCCACGGGCGGGTCCGCGGCAGCACCGACTCGAGCATCGGCAGCGCGGCGAACCGGACCGCGGCCCGGCGTCGGGCCCGCAGGACCAGCAGGTAGGCGACCACCAGCAACGGCACCACCACCAGCAGCAGCAGGCGCCACGGCGCCTCGAAGGTCATGCCCGCACCGCGCCGGCCAGGGGTGCCGGCACCTCGCCGGCCAGGGGTGCCGGCACGGCACCCGACAGGCGCCGCGCACCGGCCGGGCGGCGTAGCCCGGCGACGAACCGGGCGATGTCCAGCACCCAGTCGCGGTCGGTCCGCAGCTGCAGGTGGGCGGCGCCGGCCCGGCGGATCGCTGCGGCGACAGCGGTGCGGCGCTGCTCGGTGGCCCGGGCGTAGGCGGCCCGCAGCCGCGCGTCGCCGGTGTCCACCTCCCGCCGCCGGCCGGTCTCCGGGTCGACGAACCACACGCGGCCGACCGCGGGCAGCTGGAGCTCGCGCGGGTCGACCACCTCGACCGCGACCACCCGGTGGCGGGCGGCCATCGTCCGCATCGGCCGAGCCCACGCCAGCTCGTCGACCGGCCGGCCGGGGGCCGGGTGGAAGTCGCTGACCAGCACGCGCAGGCCACGCCGGCGCTGGCCGGCGTCCAGCGCCGAGATCCCGGCCGCCAACCGGTCGCCGGAGGCATCCGGGCGCGACCGGGCGACCGCGCTGCCCCGGGGCCCGGGCGCGGATCGCCGCTCCGGGCGCCCCCGGTTGCTGCCCCGGGCCGGTCCGGCCGACGGGTCCGCGCCGAGGTCGCCCGGCAGCGCCAGCACCGAGCGCAGCATCGCGTGCAGCGCCAGCCGACCGGTGCGGGCCGGCCACCAGTGGACCTCGTGCGCGGTGAGCAGGTACCCGCCGACCCGGTCCCCCGGTCCGCCGGCCAGCGAGCCCAGAGCAGCCACCGCGGCCACGGCGAGGTGCCGCTTCTGCAGGTCGGCCGTGCCGAAGGTCATCGACGGCGTCGCGTCGAGCAGGAACCAGCTGGACAGCTCACGGTCGGCCACGGTGTCGCGCACGTGCGGGGACGTCGTCCGCGCGGTCACCGCCCAGTCCATCGCCCGGACGTCGTCCTCACCGGGCCGGTACAGCCGGGCCTCGCCGGCCTCGCGGCCGGATCCGGGGGTGAACCCCTCGTGGTTGCCGTGCAGGTACCCGTCCAGGCGACGCCCGACCGTGAACTCCAGCCGGCGCAGCGCCTGCGGCGGGAGCAGGTCGTCGAGCCCGGGCTCCCCGGGCGACGCGGCCGGGCTCACCGGTCGCGCCCGGCCCGGTCCGGCTGGCCGTCGTCCTCCCAGCGCAGCTCCGACAGCCGGGTGGTCTCGGCGTCGGGAGCCGGTACCTCGGCGTCAGGAGCCGGTACCTCGGCCGGCACCTCGGGAACCGGCGCCCGGTCCGCCGGAGTCGGCCACACCGGCCGGGGCGGCGGGACCCGGGCGACGACCTCGGCGACGACGGCGCGCGGGTCCACCCCGTCGGCCAGGGCGTCGAACCCGAGCAGCAGCCGGTGCCCCATCACGTCGGCGGCCAGCTCGGCCACGTCGGCGGGCAGCACGTAGTCCCGCCCGCGCAGCAGCGCCAGGCCACGGGCCGCGGCGACCAGGCCGAGCGTCGCGCGCGGGCTGGCACCGACCGCGACGGCCGCGGTCGCCGGGACCTCGCGCAGCTCCGCCGGGCCGGTCGCCCGGGTCGCCAGCACGAGGCGGACGGCGTAGTCGGCGACCAACGGGTGCACGAACACCCGGTCGGCCGCGTCCTGCAGCTCCAGCACGTCCTCGGGGGTCAGCACCGGCCGGGCCACCGGCGGGTCGACGCTCATCCGGGCGAGGATCTCGGCCTCCTGCGCCGCGGTCGGGAACCCGACGTCGATCTTGAGCAGGAACCGGTCGCGCTGGGCCTCGGGAAGGCTGAACACGCCCTCGCTCTCGACCGGGTTCTGGGTGGCGACGACGGTGAACGGCCGCGGCACCGCGTAGGAGACGCCCCCGATGGACACCTGGTGCTCGGCCATCAGCTCGAGCATCGCGCTCTGCACCTTGGCGGGCGCGCGGTTGACCTCGTCCGCGAGCACGAACTGGACGAACACCGGGCCGAGCTCGACCTCGAAGCCGGCGGTGGACTGGCGGTAGATCCGGGTGCCGACGATGTCGCTGGGCACCAGGTCGGGGGTGAACTGCAGCCGGGCGAAGCTGCCGCCGCAGACCGTCGCGAACGACCGGACCGCCAGCGTCTTGGCCACCCCGGGAACGCCCTCGACCAGGCAGTGGCCGCGGGCCAGCAGGGCGACCATCAGCCGCTCGACCATGCCGTGCTGCCCGACGATCACCCGCTGCACCTCGGCGACCGCCCGGCGGACCAGCTCCCCCTGGGTCTGCGCACTCGCTGTCACGACAGCGATCCTCGCAGCGCCGCCGGACCGGTGCCTGAGACGAGACCGAGAAGATGCCGGGGATAGCGTGACGATCGACCGTGCAACCCCGAGCAAGGAAAGGCGGCCCCTGTGGCCTTCTCCGTCCCGCCCCTGCCGTACGCCTACGACGCGCTGGCGCCGTACGTCGACGAGACGACGATGCACCTGCACCACGACAAGCACCACCAGGCCTACGTCGACAAGCTCAACGGCGCAGTCGTGGGCACGGAGCTGGAGTCGAAGTCCGCCGAGGAGATCGTCTCGAACCTCGCCTCGGTGCCCGCCGACATCGCCAAGGTCGTCCGCAACAACGGCGGCGGCCACGTCAACCACACGTTCTTCTGGGACACGATGGTCGCGCCCGGCGCCGACGGCACCACGCTGACCGGCCCCCTGGAGAGCGAGATCACCTCCGCGTTCGGCAGCTTCGACGAGTTCACGACCGCGTTCGAGGCCGCCGGTGTCGCCCAGTTCGGGTCCGGCTGGGTGTGGCTGGTCCTCGACGGCGGCAAGCTCACCGTGACCTCGACGCCGAACCAGGACTCCCCGCTCACCCAGGGCCAGGTCCCGCTGCTGGGCAACGACGTCTGGGAACACGCCTACTACCTGACCTACCAGAACCGCCGGCCCGAGTACCTCAAGGCCTGGTGGAACGTCGTCAACTGGGGCGTCGTCGGCCAGCGGTTCACCGCCGCCGGGGCCTGAGCACCGCACCGACCCACGACGACGGCCCCCGCCGGGCGCCTAGCGCGCCGGCGGGGGCCGTCGGCGCGTGTGCCGCAGCCACGCCAGCCCCAGCACGGGCAGCACCAGCGGGACGTAGCCGTAGCCGGCGCCGAAGCCGGACCACACCGTCGCGTCCGGGAACGCGGCGGCGTCGGCGAGGCTCAGGGCCCCGACGGTGAGCACCCCCGCCAGCTCCACCGAGCAGGAGACCGCCGCGACCCGGCGGGAGGTCCGGCTGCCGCGGGCCAGGCCGACCGTGGCCACCACGTAGACGACGGCGGCCAGCGCGGACAGCAGGTAGGCCAGCGGGGCCTCGCCGAACTTCTCGGTGATCTGGAACGCGGCCCGTGCGGTGGCCGCGACCGCGAACACCCCGTACACCGCGACGAGCAGCCGCCCCGGACCGGACCGGGTGCGCCGGGCGTCAGGCGGCGGGGCGTCAGGCGGCCGGGC
>CAXTBU010000015.1:0-8292 GCA_964242885.1 uncultured Actinomycetales bacterium | reverse complement strand
ACCGGTGGCGACGGCGCCGGTCACCGCACCCGGCCCGTCCACACCTGGCCCGTCCGCACCTGGCTCGTCCGCACCAGCCTCGTCGGGGCCCGGCGCCCCGACCGCGGTCGCGACACCGCCGCCGCCGCCGGCCGGCCTCACCCCGGTGCCGTCCGTCGCCGTGACGACCGCCGCACCGGTGGCGCCGACGGCGACCGCGACGGCCTCGTCGCCGGCCGGGCGGGTGCTGGTGAGCATCGCGGGTGTCCGCTCGGTGACCACCGCCGGCCGCGGGCCCGGCGAGGTCGCCGGCGCCCCGGCGATCGCGGTGACCCTGGCCATCCGCAACGACACGGCCCGTGCGCTGGACCTCGGTCAGGTGTCGGTCACCGCGGCCTACGGCGCGGCGGCGACGCCGGCCAGCGGCTCCGACGGGGTCCCGGCCAGGCCGATGACGGGCTCGCTGCGGACCGGCGCGAGCGCCACCGGCACCTATGTCTTCCGGGTCCCGACCGCCCAGCGCGGCCGCGTCGACCTCGCCGTGTCCTACCTCGCCGGCCAGCCGATCATCCTGTTCCGCGGCCGGGTCGGCGCCTAGCTCCTCTGCCCGGTCGACTGCCGGGCTTGATGACTGCCCGTGCTCGACCGGAACCTGGCTGCCCTCGCCCGATCTCACTGTGGGTGAGCCGGTTGGCTCCTCTGTCCACATCGCGTGACGGAACCTTGCTCTCGCCCCTCGGGTGCGATTACTTTCAGTGACATCGCCCAGGGCCCGGTGGTCACTCACCGGAGTCGGGTGGTCGCCGCTTCGCACACAAGCCGTGTGCGGTCCCGCGACGAACACCGAGAGCAACCCGCACACGTCCCCCAGGAGCCGTCATGACCGCGCACCGACGTTCCGCCCCCCTCCGTGCCGGCCTGGCGGGCGGGGTGGCGACCGCGCTGCTGGGCGCCGGTCTGGCCCTCGGCCCGGGCGCCGCAACCGCCACCGCCGACACCGCCCCCGTCGCCGGCACCCCGGCGACGGTCAGCGCCGACGCGCTGCCGACCGTGCAGCTCAACGGCGTCGTCTGGGCGCAGGTGACCGTCGGCAACACGGTCTACGCGACCGGTGCCTTCACCCGGGCGCGGCCGGCGGGCGCGAAGGCCGGTGTCAGCGAGACGGCGCGGGCGAACCTCATCGCCTACGACATCCGCACCGGCGTGATGACCAGCTTCAACCACACCCTGAACGCCCAGGGCCGGGCGATCACCGCCTCCCCGGACGGCAAGCGCGTCTACGTCGGCGGCGACTTCACCACCGTCGACGGCCAGACCCGCAACCGCGTCGCCGCGTTCGACACGGCCACCGGCGCCCTGGTCGCCGGCTTCGCCCCGAACGTCAGCAGCGTGGTGCTCGGCCTCGCCGCCACGAACACGACCGTCTACGCCGGCGGCAACTTCTTCACCGTCAACGGGGTCGCCCGCACCCGGCTCGCCGCCGTCGCAGCGACGAACGGAGCGACGCTCTCCTGGGCCCCCAAGGCCGACGACAACTCGGTGACCGCGATGGTCCTGGCCCCGGGCGGGACCAAGGTGGTCGTGGGTGGCCGGTTCAGCACGCTGTCCGGCGCCGCCGCCTACGGCCTCGGCTCGCTGGACGCCACCACCGGGGCGGTCCTGCCGTTCGCGGTGAACTCCACGGTCCGCAACGCCGGCAAGGACGCGTCCATCACCAGCCTGAAGACCGACGGCAAGTACGTCCTCGGCACCGGGTACGTGTTCGGCGCCGGCGGCAACTTCGAGGGCGCGTTCGCGGCCGACCCGGCAGACGGCGGCAAGCTCGTCTGGCTCGAGGACTGCCACGGCGACTCCTACGACACCTTCGCCAACGGCTCGGTCGCGTACGTGGTCAGCCACGAGCACGCCTGCCAGACGGTCGGCGGCTTCCCGCAGACCGACCCGTGGACCTACCGCCGCGCCACCGCGTTCACCGACTACGCCACCGGGACGGTGGCCAAGAACACCATCGCCGGTTACACCGACTTCAGTGGCAAGCCCTCCCCCACGCCGCTGACCTGGTACCCGACGCTCGCGATGGGCACCTACACCGGCCAGTACCAGGCCGCCTGGTCCGCCACCGGCAACACCGACTACGTCGCCCTCGGCGGGGAGTTCCCGTCGGTCAACGGCACCGCCCAGCAGGGCCTGGTGCGGTTCGCGACCAAGGCTGTCGCACCGAACAAGGTCGGTCCCGTCCAGTCGGCGAGCCTCACCCCGTCGGCGGTGTCGCTCAGCTCCGGCAGCGTGCGCCTCACCTGGACGGCCACCTCCGACATGGACAACCGGTCGCTGACCTACAAGGTCGTCCGCGACGGCAACACGGCCACCCCGGTGTCCACCCAGACCGTCGCGGCCGACCACTGGAAGCTGCCGACCCTGGGCTTCACCGACACCGGCCTGGTCCCCGGCAGCACCCACACCTACCGGATCGTCGTCACCGACCCGTCCGGGAACACGGTGACCAGCGCGAGCAGCACGGCCACCGTGTCCAGCGCCGCTCGCAGCGCCTACGCCAAGCGGGTGCTGGCCGACGGCGCCGGCTCCTACTGGCGCCTCGGTGAACCGTCCGGGACGACCAGCTACGACCAGGTCGGCTACGACGACCTGACGCTGGGCGCCGGGACCACCCGCGGCGCGGCCGGCTCGATCAGCTCCGACACCGACACCGCGACGGCCTTCGACGGCTCGGCGACCGCCAGCGGCGCGTCCTCCACCGCGGTTGCCGGGCCGACGACCTTCTCCCTCGAGGCCTCGTTCAAGACGACCTCGACCACCGGCGGCAAGCTCCTCGGGTTCGGCGACCGGCAGACCGGCCTGAGCCCGAACCACGACCGCCACATCTGGCTCTCGACCACCGGCCAGGTGTCCTTCGGCACCTACACCGGGCGGTCGAACACCATCTCCTCGCTGCCCGGCCTCAACGACGGGAAGTGGCACCGGGTCGTCGCCACCCTCGGCAGCACCGGGATGGCGCTCTACGTGGACGGGGTCCGCGTGGGCACCAACGCGACGACCGGCGCCCAGCCCTACACCGGCTACTGGAGGGTCGGCGGCGACACGAGCTGGTCCGGCGCCAACTTCCTCCCCGGCACCATCGACGAGGTCGCCGTCTACCCGACGGTGCTCACGGCGGAGCAGGTGACGGCGCACAACCAGGCCGCCACCGCTGCCGCCCCGGTCAACAAGGCCCCCACCGCCGCGTTCACCGCGACCCCCACCGACCTGACCGTCGCCTACGACGGGACCGGGTCCACCGATCCCGACGGCACGATCAGCAACTACGCCTGGACCTACGGCGACAACACCACCGGCACCGGCGCCACCGCCAGCCACACCTACGCGGCCGCCGGGACCTATCCCGCCACCCTGACCGTCACCGACGACAACGGGGCCACCGCGACGAGCACCAGGACGGTGACCGTCACCGCACCGCCGCCCCCGCCCAACAGGGCGCCGACCGCAGCCTTCACCGCGACCCCCACCGACCTGACCGTGGCCTACGACGGCTCCGGGTCCACCGATCCCGACGGCACGATCCGCAGTTACGCCTGGACCTACGGCGACGACACCACCGGCACCGGCGCCACCGCCAGCCACACCTACGCGGCCGCCGGGACCTATCCCGCCACCCTGACCGTCACCGACGACAACGGGGCCACCGCGACGAGCACGAAGACCGTGACCGTCACCGCCGCGGCGCCGGACCCGAACGCGGCCTTCCTGGCCGTGGACCGCTTCGACCGGACCGTCACCGGCGGGCTGGGCACCGCGGACAAGGGTGGGGCCTGGGCCCCCGCCTCGACCAGGCAGTCCGTGTCGGGCGGCGTCGCCACGTTCACCCTCTCCGCCGCGGGGACGCAGACCTTGGCCTACCTGGCCGCCGTGTCCTCGACCGCGGCGGAGACCGCGGTGACCCTGACCACCGACAAGGCAACCGACCAGACCCTGTCGGTGTCCCTGACCGGGCGCCGGGTCAGCACCAACAACGAGTACCGGGCCCGGATCCGCCTGCAGGCCTCCGGCGCGGTCGCCGTGGGAGTCACCCGCCTCGCCGGGTCCGCCACCGACACGCTGGTCGGCGGCGAGGTCACCGTGGCCGGGCTGAAGTACACCCCGGGCACCCAGCTGAAGACCCGGCTGCAGGTCGTCGGCACCTCCCCCACCACGATCCGGGTCAAGGTCTGGCCGGCCGCGTCGGCCGAGCCCGCCGCCTGGCAGGTCGAGCGCACCGACAGCACGGCCGGTCTGCAGGCGCCCGGCGGCATCGGCCTGCTGGTCTACCTGTCCGGCTCGGCGACGACGGTCCCCGTCTCGCTGCTCGCGCGCGACCTGACCGTCACGGCGCTCGACTAGGAGCCCGCGCCAGGAGCTCAGGCGGCCACGCCGCCACCAGCACGACCCGCCGGGATCCGCTCGCACCTCGCGAGCGGGTCCCGGCCCTTCTGCGCCGGCACGAGCGTGCCGAGTCGTCGTCCCAGGTGTCGGACGCGCCCGAACCAACCAGGCCGGCCCGGGCATCGCACGGGTCGGTGGTCACCGCGGGCGGTGACGGCCCGGCCGCGTCTTGACCCGCTGTCACCGTCGGCGTATCAGGGACCGTGCACCGCGACTCGTTCCACGCAGGGTCATGGGTCCCCCGGCCCTGATCGGTAACAGTCCGTCAGAGGAGTGTCATGAGCCAGTTCCAGCGGTCGGCTCGCCGGCGGGCGATGTCGAGGGCCGGCATTCCCGCCGCGCTGGCCGTGACCCTCGGTGGTCTGGTCGGCCTGTCCGCCGGCGCCGGCGCCCCGCCAGCCGCGGCGGACACCGCACCCCCGAGCGGCACCCCGGCGACGGTGAGCGCGGACGCGCTGCCGACGGTCCAGGTCAACGGCGTGGTCTGGGCGCAGACCACGGTGGGCAACACCGTCTACGCCACCGGCGAGTTCACCTCCGCCAGGCCGGCCGGTGCGAAGGCGGGGGTCGGCGAGACGCCGCGGGGCAACCTGCTGGCCTACGACATCCGCACCGGCGCACTGCTGCCGTTCGCCCACCGGCTCGACGCGCGCGGCCTGACGATCACCGCGTCGCCGGACGGCAAGCGGGTGTACGTCGGCGGGGACTTCGTCACCGTCGACGGGACCAAGCACAACCGCGTCGCCGCCTTCGACACCGCGACCGGTGCTCTGGTGGCCGCGTTCCAGGCGAACGCCGGCAACTCCGTGGTCGCGCTGGCGGCCAACAACTCGACCGTCTACCTCGGCGGCAACTTCAGCACGGTGAACAACGTCGCCCGGACCAAGCTGGCCGCTGTCGCCGCCTCGAACGGGGCGCTGTTGTCCTGGGCGCCCAAGGCGGACGACGGTGAGGTCCGGGCGATGACCCTGGCCGCGGGCGCCGGGCGGCTCGTGGTCGGCGGCCGGTTCACCAAGCTGTCCGGCACGGCCGCCTACGGCCTCGGCGCGCTGGACCCGGTCTCCGGAGCGGTGAAGCCGTTCGCCGCCAACTCGGTGATCCGCAACGCCGGGGGCGCGTCGTCGATCACCAGCCTGCGCACGGACGGCACGCGGGTGTACGGGACCGGGTACGTCTACGGCGCCGGCGGGAACTTCGAGGGGACCTTCGCCGCCGACGCGGCCACGGGCTCGCTGATCTGGATGGAGGACTGCCACGGCGACACCTACGACGTCCTGCCGACCACCGAGGTCGCCTACACCGTCGGCCACGCCCACGACTGCACGACGGTCCGCGGCTACCCGGAGACGACGGTCCGCTCCTACCACCGGGCGGTGGCGTTCACCAACAAGGCGACCTCGACCCTGCTGACGAACACCGTGAAGTCGTTCGCCGACTTCGGCGGCAAGCCGGCACCCACCATGCTGACCTGGTTCCCGACGGTCGCGCTGGGCGAGTACACCAAGCAGTACCAGGGGGCCTGGTCGGTGACCGGCAACGCCGACTACATCGCGCTGGGTGGTGAGTTCCCGAGGGTCAACGGGGTGGCCCAGGCCGGGCTGGTCCGGTTCGCGGTCCGCGCGAAGGCCCCGAACAAGGTCGGGCCGACCGCGACCGGCCTCACCCCGACGGTGCTGTCCGGGGAGTCCGGCCGCGTCCGGCTGACCTGGACGGCGACCTCGGACCTGGACAACGCGGCCCTGACCTACCGGGTGGTCCGGGACGGCAACACCACGACCCCGATCTACACCGCGACGATGTCCACGCCGTTCTGGTCGCTGCCGACCTTCGGGGTCACCGACCTGGGGCTGACGCCGGGCAGCAGGCACACCTACCGGGTCCAGGCGACCGACCCGCTGGGCAACTCGGTCTCCGGTCCGGACGTCGCCGTCACCGTGGCCACGAAGACGAGCCCGTACGCGCAGCGCGTCCGGGCGGACGGTGCGACCGCCCTCTGGCGGCTCGGCGAGCCGACCGGGTCCGTGGGGTACGACAGCGCGCGGTACACCGACCTCACCCTCGACACCGGAGTGTCCCGTCCGGTCACCGGCGCGCTCGCCAAGGAGACGGACACCGCGACCCGGTTCGACGGGACCTCGGCGGGCACGGCCGCGACGACGACCGCCGCGCGGGGCCCGCAGACGTTCAGCGTCGAGGCGTGGGTCCGGACCACCTCGACCGCCGGCGGCAAGGTCCTCGGCTACGGCAACAAGGCCACCGGGGCCAGCACCGGCTTCGACCGCAACCTCTACGTCGACGCGGACGGCCGGGCCCGGTTCGGGGTTTACACCGGCTCGGTGCAGTCGCTGGTCAGCCCCGCGGCGGTCAACGACGGGAAGTGGCACCACCTGGTGGCGACCCTGTCCTCGGCCGGGATGTCGCTCTACGTCGACGGCGCCCGGGTCGCGCAGTCGACCACCACCACGAAGGCACAGGACCTGACCGGCTTCTGGCGGGTCGGCGGGGACACGCTGACCGGGTGGCCGGCGCAGCCGTCGAGCTCCTTCCTCGCCGGGGACATCGACGAGGTCGCCGTCTACCCGACCGCGCTGACCGCGGCACAGGTCTCCGCACACCGGACGCTGGGAACAACCGGCTGAGACAGCGGACCGTGCTGGCCAGCGCGGATCCGTGCCAGGATCGGGGACCTCACGCCTGGGTGCCCCGTGCGTCCCCGGCCCAGCTGCTTGCACGGCGGAAGGCCCGATCACCCGGTCCGCCGGGTGACCTTCCGAGACCGGAGGAGACAGCGATGGCGAGCAAGAACAAGGGCGGCCGCGAGGTCCGCAAGGAGAAGAAGGACGCGAAGCCGAAGGGCCAGCCGCTGACGTCGGCGATCCCGACGGCCGGCCCCACCAAGAGCGGGTCCGCCGCACCGAAGCGCTGACGAGGATGCGGCCGGTGGCGGCGGCGAGCAGCGGTCGGTGAGGTCGTCCGGCCGCGTCGCCGTCGTCACCGGTGCCGCCGGCGGGATCGGTGCCGCCACCGCGCTGGCCCTGGCGGCGGAGGGTGCGCGGGTGGTGGTGTCGGACGTGGCCTCCGGCGATGCGACGGTCGAGGCCATCCGGTCCGCCGGCGGGGAAGCCGCCTTTCTCACGTGCGACGTCGCCGACGCAGAGCAGGTGAGCGCGATGGTGGCGGGCGCTGTGGAGCGGTTCGGCGGGATCGACGTGCTGGTGAACAACGCCGGGATATCTGGCGGCTCCTCGCTCGCGCACGAGATGGACGTCGAGGTCTGGCTCCGCGTGCTGGCGGTGAACCTCACCGGCCCGTTCCTGTGCACCCGCGCCGCGATGCCGCACCTGCTCGACTCCGGCCGCGGCCGGATCGTCAACGTGGCCTCGACGTACGGCGTCGTCGGTGCGCCGATGGCCCCCGCGTACTGCGCGTCCAAGGGCGGCGTCGTCAACTTCACCCGCCAGCTCGCCGTCGACTACAGCGGGCGCGGCGTCCGGGTCAACGCGGTCCTGCCCGGATACATCGACACCGACATGGGCGGCGCCCGGGCGGCACTCGGTCCCGAGGGCCAGGCCGCGGCGAACGCCCGTCGGGACGCCGCGGCCGCACGGCAGCCGATCGGCCGGCAGGCGTCGGCCGACGAGGTGGCCCGGGTCGTGGCCTTCCTCGCGTCCGACGACAGCTCGTTCATGACCGGCTCGATCGTTCCGGTCGACGGCGGCTGCACGACGACCTTCAACCACCCCTGAGCGCGAGCGGAGTCCACGACGTGGCATCAGTGGTGACCGACGAGCGGCTGGCCCGCACCCTCGGCGTCTACGCCGGGATGGTGAGCCGGGTCGTCGCCGACCCGGACCGCTGGCTGGCCGACTCCGACTC
>CAXTBU010000014.1:43816-50908 GCA_964242885.1 uncultured Actinomycetales bacterium | reverse complement strand
CCGCCCGGGCGGCCGGCCGCCGCTGGCGCGCCCCGCTGGCACCGGCCGGGACGGGCCGCGCGACCACGCTCTACCTCGCGCCGACCAAGGCGCTGGCCGCCGACCAGTGCCGGGCGGTCACCGAGCTCGCGGTTCCCGGGTTCCGGGCGGCCGTGGTCGACGGCGACACCCCGAAGGAGCAGCGGGACTGGGCGCGCGACCACGCCTCGTTCGTGCTGACGAACCCGGAGATGCTCCACCACACCCTGCTGGCCGGCCACGCCCGCTGGGGTCGGTTCCTGGCCGGCCTGCGGTACGTGGTGGTCGACGAGTGCCACGGCTACCGGGGTGTGTTCGGCGCGCACGTCGCGCTGCTGCTGCGCCGGCTGCGCCGGGTCGCGGCGTGCCACGGTGCCGACCCGGTCTTCGTGCTGGCCTCGGCGACGGTCGCCGACCCGGCCGACGTCGCGGGCCGGCTGACCGGGCTGCGGGTCCGGGCGGTCACCGACGACACCTCGCCGCGGGGCGAGTCGGTGCTGGGGCTGTGGGTGCCGCCGGCCGACGACGACACCGGAGCCCGCCGCCCCGCACCGGCCGAGGCCGCGGACCTGATGACGGAGTTGGTGCTCGACGGGCGTCAGACGTTGGCGTTCGTCAGGTCCCGGCGGGCGGCGGAGACCGTCGCCCTCGCCGCCGGCTCCCGGCTCGCCGGGGTCGGCCTGCCGGCGGGGTCGGTCGCGGCCTACCGGGGCGGCTACCTGCCGGAGGACCGCCGGACGTTGGAGGACGGCCTGCGCACCCGCCGGTTGATGGGGCTGGCGGCCACCAATGCCCTCGAGCTGGGCATCGACGTGTCCGGGCTGGACGCCGTCGTGATGGCCGGCTTCCCCGGGACCCGGGCGTCGATGTGGCAGCAGGCCGGACGCAGCGGGCGGGCCGGCGCGGACGGGCTGGCCGTGCTCGTCGCCCGCGAGGACCCGCTGGACACCTACCTGGTGCACCACCCCGAGCTGCTGCTGGACGCCCCGGTGGAGGCCAACGTCTTCGACCCGGCCAACCCCTACGTGCTGGCCCCACACCTGTGCGCCGCCGCCGCCGAGCTGCCGCTGCGCCCGGACGAGCTGGCGGTGTTCGCCACCGGCCCGGACGAGGACGCC
This sequence comes from uncultured Actinomycetales bacterium, assembly GCA_964242885.1. Classification (GTDB taxonomy): domain Bacteria; phylum Actinomycetota; class Actinomycetes; order CAXTBU01; family CAXTBU01; genus CAXTBU01. The sequence goes on along the minus strand of CAXTBU010000014.1, from coordinate 49,772 downwards.
GCGGCCGCCGCCGGACGGGTCCGGCCGGTGCTGGACGAGCTCGCCGGCGCCGGGGTGCTGCGCCGCCGCGGCGCCGGCTGGTTCTGGACGCGGACGGACCGGGCCAGCGACCTGGCCGACCTGCGAGGGTCCGGTGGGCGCCCGGTCGCCCTGGTCCAGGAGGGAACCGGCCGGCTGCTCGGCACCGTCGACGCCGCCTCGGCCCCGTCGCAGGCCCACCCGGGGGCCGTGCTGCTGCACCGCGGCCGGCCGTACCGGGTGACCTCCTGGGAGCACCCGACCGGCAGCGTGACCGGTTCGGGCTCGGGCTCGGGTGGCCGGGCCGGTGCGGGCGGCGCTCCGCACGCCGCGGTGCTGACCACCGCGGTCGGTGACCTGTCGACGGTCGCCCGGTCCGTCACCGACATCCGGGTGGTGGGTCGGGACCGGTCGGTGGCCTGGGGCGAGGGCCGGCTGACGCTGGGGACCGTCGACGTCACCACCCGGGTCACCTCCTACCTGCTGCGCCGCGCCTCCACCGGGCAGGTCCTCGGCGAGGAGCCCCTGGACATGCCCGAGCAGCGGCTGCGGACGCGGGCGGTGTGGTGGACGCTGCCGCCGGCCGCCGTCGAGGCCGCCGGGGTGTCCGAGGCCGACCTGCCGGGCGCGGTGCACGCCGCCGAGCACGCCTCGATCGGGATGCTGCCGCTGCTGGCGTCGTGCGACCGGTGGGACATCGGCGGGGTGTCCACCGCCTGCCACCCCGACACCGGGCTGCCCACGGTGTTCGTGCACGACGGGCTGCCCGGCGGCGCCGGGTTCGCCGAGCGGGGGTTCACGGTGGCCCGCAGCTGGCTGGACGCGACGCTGGAGCAGGTCCGCGAGTGCCCGTGCCCGGCCGGCTGCCCGTCGTGCGTCCAGTCGCCCAAGTGCGGCAACGGCAACCACCCTCTGGACAAGGCCGGCGCCGTGGCGCTGCTCACCCGTCTGCTGGCCGGCGCCGGCTGACCGGGTCGGTCCCTCGGTTCGCGCCCGTCACGGGAGGTGTCGCGCCGGCGGCGCGCGGTAACTGGGGGGCACGTGTCCGTTGTCATCACTAACGTGGTGACACGTGTCTTCCGCACCCCTGAGCAGTGCCCTTCCCAGCACCGATCCGCCCAGCACCGACCTGCCCAGCACCGACCTGCCGGGCTCGACGCTGTCCACGTCGCCGGGGTCCGCGCTGGCGTCGCTGCGGCGCCTGGGGCCCTACTTCCGGCCGGTCCGCGCCCGGATGGTGCTGTCCGGCGTCACCGCGCTCGCCGCGGCCGGCCTGGCGCTGCTCATCCCGCTGGTCATCCGCGAGCTCATCGACTCCGTCGGCGACGGCTCGCCGCGCGGCGAGCTGGTCTGGTGGGGCGCCGCGATCCTCGCCCTCGGCCTCGGCGAGGCGGCGCTGGTCTACGTCCGCCGGACGATCATCGCCCGGCCCACGTCGCAGCTGGAGAAGCGGATGCGCGAGGACCTCTACGCGCACCTGCAGGGACTGTCGGTGTCCTTCCACGACCGGTATCAGTCCGGGCAGCTGCTGTCCCGGGCGTTCAGCGACCTGTCGACGATCCGCCGGTTCATCGCCTTCGGCGGCGTCTACCTGGTCGTCAACGCGCTGACGCTGGTGATCGGCATCGTGATCCTGCTCAGCCTGTCCGTGCCGCTGGGGCTGGTCGTGGTGGTGATGACGATCCCGATGATCGTGCTGTGCTTCCTCTACGAGTCGAAGTTCAAGCTCGTCGCGAGGCTGTCCCAGGACCAGGTCGGTGACCTGGCGACGATGGTCGAGGAGTCGGTGCTCGGCATCCGGGTGCTCAAGTCGTTCGGCCGCGGCTCGACCATCGGCCGCCGGTTCGCTGGCGACGCCGCCGACCTGCGGCACACCGAGATCCGCAAGATCGACATCATCTCGATGCTGTGGGCGACGATCATCGCGCTGCCTGAGCTGGCGCTGGGCGCGATGCTCGGCATCGGCGCGTACGAGGTGTCCCAGGGCTCGCTGTCACTCGGCACCCTGGTGGCGGCGATCACGACCATGACCTACCTGCGCTGGCCGATCGAGAGCATCGGCTGGCTGATGGCCGAGGCGAACAACGCCGCGTCCGCCTCCGACCGCTACTGGGAGGTGATGGACACCGCGCCGACGATCGTCGACCCGCCCGCCGACCGGCGCCGCTCGCTGGCGGACCCGGTGGTCGGGCACGTGGTGTTCTCCGGCGTCAGCTTCCGGTACCCGGGCGCGTCGACCGACATGCTGCGCGACATCGACCTCGACGTCCGGCCCGGCGAGACGCTGGCGCTGGTCGGGCTGTCCGGGTCGGGGAAGACCACGCTGACCGCGCTGGTCCCCCGGCTCTACGACGTCACCGGCGGCTCGATCACCATCGACGGCGTCGACCTGCGCGACGTCCCGCTGGACGAGCTGCGCTCGGCGGTGACCACGGCCTTCGAGGACCCGATCCTGTTCTCGGCCAGCGTTCGGGAGAACGTCGCTCTCGGGCTGACCGACGACAGCGACGAGACGGTGACCACGGCACTGGGCATCGCCGCCGCGACCGACTTCACCTCCCGGCTCCCGTGGGGGCTGCAGACCCGGATCGGTGAGCAGGGGCTGACGCTGTCCGGTGGCCAGCGTCAGCGGCTCGCCCTCGCCCGGGCGGTCGCCGGGCACCCGGCGGTGCTGGTGCTCGACGACCCGCTGTCGGCGCTGGACGTGCACACCGAGGCCGAGGTGGAGCGGGCGCTGCGCCGGGTGCTGCGCCAGGCGACTGCGCTGATCGTGGCCCACCGGCCCTCGACCGTGGCGCTGGCCGACCGGGTCGCGCTGCTGGACGAGGGCCGCCTCGTCGCGGTCGGCACCCACACCGAGCTGATGGCCACCCGGGCGGACTACCGCAACGTGCTCTCGACGATGGAGGACTCCGACCGGGCGGCCGGTGTCGTCCGCGAGGGAGCTGCCGGCAACCCGGACGGGGGCGGGCAGGACGCCGGGCGCGGCACCACCCGGGACACCTACCCACCGAGTGACCCGCAGGGGTCCGACGGACTGAGCGCGGAGGTGGTGAGGGCATGAGCACCGCCCCTGGGACGCAGACGCCGGACACCCAGAACCCGGACACGCACAACCCGGACCCGAAGAACCGGGACACACAGGTCCCGCACCCGGCCGTCGACGAGCCGGCCGGGCCGGTGGCGGCCGGCACCCCGACCGCGGGGGGCCTGGAGCGGTTCACCCGTCTCCACGTCCCGCCGGAGCACGAGCGGTGGCGCGGTGTCGCCTACGAGGAGGTCGACGACCTCGACGACGCGGCCAGCGTCGCGTTGCGCGACCGGTCGCGGCGGCTGCTGATCTCGCTGTGCCGCCCGCTCAAGCGCGCGCTGCTGCTGGCCGGCGTGCTGGTCGTCCTGGACACGGCGCTGTCGCTGTCCGGGCCGCTGGTGATCCAGCGGGCGATCGACGTGGCGGTGCCCCGGGCGGCCGAGGGCGCGGTCGGCGTGCTCGTCGAGTTCATCGCGGTCTACGTCGCGCTGGGCCTGGGGTCGGCGCTGGTGCGCGCCGTGTTCACCCGGCTGTCCGGCAGGATCGGGCAGGCGATCCTGTTCGACCTGCGCCAGCGGGTGTTCGACCGGGTCCAGCGACTGTCGGTGAACTTCCACGAGTCCTACACGTCCGGGCGGGTCATCTCCCGGCTGACCTCGGACCTCGACGCGCTCAACGACCTGATCAGCCAGAGCCTGGACGGCGTCTTCGCCTCGGTGCTGTCGATCGTCGCGATCATCGTGATCATGCTGGTCCTGGACCTGCCGCTGGGTCTGCTGGTGCTGGCCGCGTTCGTCCCGCTGCTGTTCTGGACCCGCTGGTTCCAGCGCCGCTCCCGCCAGGTCTACCGGCGGAACCGGACCGCGATCGCCAAGACGATCGTCCAGTTCGTCGAGTCGATGAACGGCGTCCGCGCGGTGCAGGCGTTCCGCCGCGAGCGCCGCAACGAGCAGATCATGGACGCGCTGAGCAGCGAGTACCGCGACGCCACCGCGGACGGGCTGTTGCTGATCGGCAGGTTCGCCGCGGTGACCCGTGCGGTGGGGAACCTCACGCTGGCCGTGGTCCTGGCGTTCGGCGCGTACCGGATCACCCAGGGCGACATGGCGATCGGGACGCTGGCGGCGTTCGCGCTGTTCCTGCGCCGGCTGTTCGACCCGCTCGACGACCTGGCCAACTTCTTCAACGCCTACCAGTCGGCCAGCGCGGCACTGGAGAAGATCTCCGGGGTCCTGGAGGAGCCGCTCGGCGTCGAGCAGCCGACCTCCCCGGTCGCGCTGCCGGACCCGGTCCGCGGCGACGTCCGGTTCTCCGGGGTCGAGTTCGCCTACGCCAGCGCCCCGGACCGGGTCGTGCTGCCGAGGATGGACCTGCACCTGCCCGCCGGCCAGGTCCTGGCCGTCGTCGGCGCGACCGGGGCAGGAAAGACCACCCTGGCCAAGCTGCTGTCCCGCTTCTACGACCCGACCGCGGGCGCGGTGACGGTCGACGGGGTAGACCTGCGCGACGTGGCCGATCCCGACCTGCGCCGGGCGGTGGTGATGGTCACCCAGGAGTCGTTCCTGTTCTCCGGGACGGTCGCGGAGAACATCGCTCTCGGCAAGCCGACGGCGACGCGGGACGAGGTCGAGGCGGCGGCTCGGGCGGTCGGTGCGGACGGCTTCATCCGCGCCCTGCCGGAGGGGTACGACACCGACGTGCGCAAGCGCGGCGGCCGGCTGTCGGCGGGCCAGCGACAGCTGGTGTCGTTCGCCCGGGCGTTCCTGGCCAACCCGGCGGTGCTGATCCTCGACGAGGCCACGAGCTCGCTGGACATCCCGTCCGAGAGGCTCGTCCAGGACGCGCTGCGCACGCTGCTGCACGGCCGGACCGCAGTGATCATCGCCCACCGGCTCTCGACGGTGCTGATCGCGGACCGGGTGCTGGTGGTCGACGCCGGTCGGGTCGTGGAGGACGGGTCCCCGCACGAGCTCATCCGCTCCGGCGAGGGCCAGTTCGCCGGGCTGCACCAGGCCTGGGAGGAGTCGCTCGTCTGAGCGGCCGAGCGGCTGGGGCGACCGAGCCACTGGGCCTCCGAGCGACCGAGCCAGCGGACCGCCGAGCCACTGGGCCGCTGGGCGGACCGGGCCCGAGCGGACGGTGCGCCGGGGTCTCCGCTCACGGCCCGCGCTCCCTCACCCGGTGGGCGCAGCCCGCGCGGCGCCCCGGGCTCGCAGCGGAACCCGCCCGAGGCCCCGGCCGTCCACGGTGACGCCGATTCGGGCGTCGCCGTGCCGGTCCACCGAGCAGCTCGTCAGGTGCGCGTCGTTGCTGGCCGCGACGGCCCGGGCCGCCCGGCAGGGGGACGGGACGTTGTCGGCACCGGCGCGGGCGGCTGCCAGCGCCGCCAGGTCCGCGGCGGCGCCCGCCCGGTGGCGCACGGTGGCCGCCTGACCCACCAGCACCGCGACCGAGGCGGCGAGCAGCACCAGGGCCGACAACCCGAGCACCAGGACCGTGCCGGCGCCCCGGTCCCCCGGCTGCCTCACCACGGCTGCCCCACCACGGCTTCGTGAGAACAGATGCGTCACCACGGCTCGGTCACCACGGCTGCTCGGCCAGGCGCTTCTCGTCCGCGGCAGTCGCCGACGACCTGACGCGGAACCCCGGGACGCGGAGCAGATCGGTGCCGAGGACCGGGGCGGTCGCGGTGACCGTCGCGGTCACCGTCCCGCCGGACCGGCGCACCGCCAGCGCCGCACGCGGCGGTGCATCGGCCAGTACCCGGCTCCGGACGGCCGCCGTGCTGTCCCCACGGGCGAGGGCACGGGCCGACTCCCGGGCCAGGTCGGCGCACCGCAGCTGGGCACCGACCGCTGCGACGACGCTCACCAGGGCGAGGGTGAGCGCGACGAGCGCGGGCAGCAC
>CAXTBU010000014.1:26913-43716 GCA_964242885.1 uncultured Actinomycetales bacterium | reverse complement strand
CTCGCGTCGTGTCAGCTGATGACCCGCAGGGCCGTGGTGATCAGCCGACCGATCGCCGACATCACGGCGTTGGTGCGGATGGCGGCGAGCAGGACCGCGGCGAAGGCGCACGCCGCGATCAGGGCCACCGCGTACTCGGCGGTGGCCATCCCCGCCTCGGGGACCACCCTCAGGTGCGGACCACCGGACCGGCGGCCGACCCGGTGCCGCGGGGTGGGGACGGCCACGAGCCGGCCGGGTGGTCTCTGGTCGGCGCCGGGCGCGGGACCGGTGGTCACGACCCGATCCCCGAGGGCTTGTGGCGTCTCGTCGGGGCGTGTCGTGGTCGAGGATGCGGTCACGGGGACTCCTTCCTGGCCGGCGTCCTGCCGGGTGGTGCAGCGGCGGGTGCCGCGCACGACAAGGCTGTGGCGGGTGGACCGGTCGACCGCGGCGAGTCGCTGCAGCTGTTGACATCGGCCATCGGGGCGGCTGTGGACGGCCCGACCGGCGGGAGTCGGTGTCAGCGCACGAACGCGGCGAGCCCGCCGACGACCATCGGGACGACGGCGACGAGGACGAAAGCGGGCAGGAAACACAGGCCCAGCGGGGCCGCCGCTGTCACGCCGACGGCCTGGGCCCGGCGCCGCGCTGCCGCCCGGGCGACGCGGCGGGCGTCGAGGGAGCAGCGCTCCAACACAGCGACCGGGGACGTCCCGCGCCCCGTCCCCCGCGCCATCGCCCGCGCCAACGGCGTCAGTCCACCGACCGCCAGCGCGTCGGTCCACGCCCGTTCGGCTGGGACGCCGAGCTCCAGCCGGGCGACGACCCGGCCGACCTCGGAACCGATCGGGCCACCGAACGCCGTCGCACAGGTCCCGAGGGCACTCTGCGGCGGGACCCCGGCCCGGACCGCTGCCGCGACCAGGTCGGCGAACGCCGGCAGCGCCGCCACGATCTGCTCGGTCCGGTCCTGGGAGGACGCCGGTTCCAGTCGGGCGAGCAGCCGGTCGACGACGACCGCCGCCAGCGACACCCCCAGGACGAGCGCCGCCGACCCGGCGAGCAGGCCGGCGGCGACGGCCAGGCCGGTGAGGGCGACGCGTCGACGGACCGCCGACCCCGGCGCGGTCGGCAGGCCCGCCCGGCGCCGGAGGGGCGAGCTGGGGTGGAGGGTGTTCCCCCGCAACCGCCCCAGTCGCCGCCGGGGCAAGCCGACGAGGACCGCCGCACCCGCAGCGGCAGCGAGAGCTGCGACGACGAGATGGCCGTTCACCACCGGACGGCCGGCGGTGCGGACGCCCACGTCGGACCGTCCCCCTCCCGGACGACGGGACGGACCTGACTCCTCCCGTCGTCCCCGACGACCGAACCGGCCCGCTCGACCCGGTCCGCGAGCGCCTCCACCCACTCCAGCCCGATTCCGGCCAGCGCCGCGCCTGCGCAGGCGAGAGCAGACCCGGCCGCGGAGCCGGTGAGGACCTGCCAGGGGTCTGCCCCGATGAGCGTCCCGAGGCCCAGCCCGGCGGCCGGCAGCACAGCGAGCAGCCGGGCGGTCGCCCGGGGTGTCGCCAACGCCACCCCGGTCTCCTCCCGGATCGCCTCGTCGTCCCGCAGCGCGTCGGTCAGCCGGTCGACGGTGCCCGCGAGTGCCGCTCCCACTTCGGCCGAGACCGCCCACGCCGCGGCGAGCTGCCGGAGGCCGGCCAGGCCGGGGCCCGCCGAGGCGGCGGTCAACCCCGCGGGCACGTCGGCGCCCAGCCGCCCGGCCGCCACGACCGACGCCAGCGCCGGCAGCTCCACCGATCCGGCGTCGAGCGCGTCCAGCGACGTCGCTCCAGCCCGGAGCTCGGCGACCACGACCTCGGCGGCCCGCAACAGGGCCTGCCGCGCGCTGAGCGCCGCCCGCCGCCGCGACGCCCGGCGGTGAGCGCGCACGGCGACCAACCCGACCACGACGGCTGCCGGCGTCGCTCCCGGCAGCCCCCAACCCGTGACCGCGTCCAGACCCCGGCCGAGCCCGACCGGCCATCCGGCACCGGACGCCAGCATCAGGGCTGCCGCCGACGCGACCAGAACCGGAACCGCCCAGCCGGGCAACCGACCCGGGCCCGGCGCTGCGACGTCCCCGGCGGACAGCCGACCGGACAGCAGGCGTGGTGCCGACCCGGGAAGGGCGAGCGCGACCGCCGCGGCCACCCCGAGCGCGGCCACCCAGACCGCCTGCCCGTCGGTCATCGCCGGCCCCGACCGAGCACGGCGTCCAGCCGGGCTGCGCCGGGCCCGCGGACGAGCTCGGGTCCCCGGAACCCGACCGCCGGGACGGTGCGGACCCAGCCGTCCGGACCGCGGTCGACCACGTGGACCTCCGCCAGCCGGCGCAGCCCGGTACGGTCCCGGACGAGGTGCACGACGACGTCCAGGGCAGAGGCGAGCTGGCTGTGGGCAGCGGCCCGGTCGAGCCCGGCAGTTCCGGCCAGCGCCTCGATCCGGACCGGAACGTCGACCGCCGAGTTCGCGTGGACGGTGCCGCAGCCGCCCTCGTGCCCGGTGTTCATCGCCGCGAGCATGTCGGCGACCTCCGCGCCACGGACCTCTCCGACCACCAGGCGGTCCGGGCGCATCCGCAACGCCTGGCGGACCAGCTGGCCCAGGGCTACGGCACCCTCCCCCTCGACGTTGGCCGGTCGGGCCGCCAGGTGCACGACGTGCGGGTGCCGCGGGGCGAGCTCCGGCGCGTCCTCGACGAGGACGATCCGCTCGCTCGGGTCGACCAGGCCGAGCAGGCAGGACAACAGCGTCGTCTTCCCGGTGCCGGTCCCACCGCTGACGACGAACGAGCAGCGGGCCGCGACGAGCCCGGCGAGCAGTTGGGCGCCGGCGGCCGGCACGAACCCGGCGGCGACCAGGTCCTCCAGCCCGAACGCCCGGCGGGCGGGGACCCGCAGCGAGATCGCCGTCCCGGCCACCGCGATCGGCGGCAGCACGGCGTGCAGCCGGGTGCCGTCGGGCAGGCGGGCGTCCACCCACGGCGCCGCGTCGTCGAGTCGCCGCCCGGCCTGGGCGGCGAGCCGCTGGGCCAGGCGCCGGACTGCTGCTTCGTCGGCGAACCGTGCCGACACCCGGGTCAGCCCGCCGCCGCGGTCGACCCAGACGCTGTCCGGGCCGTTGACGAGCACGTCACTGACCCCGGCCTCGGCCAGCAGCGCCTGCAGCGGCCCGGCGCCGGTCAGCTCGGCCTGCAGGGCGGTCACCACGGCCAGCACCTCGGTGTCCCCGAGCACCCGGCCGGTCGTGCGCAACGCGGCGGCGACCCGCGCCGGGCCGGGCGTGCCCCCGTCGCGGGCCAGCACTGCACGCACCTGCTCCAGGACCTCCGGCGCGATCCCGCGAGGTGCCGCCGGACCGGCCGCCCGCTCCCGCGGACCGGCCTGGTCGGTCGCCGACCCGGGCGGTGCTGCCGGGCACCCGGGCGGCGTCGCCGGGGACCCGGGCGGCGTTGCCAGGGACCCGGGCGAGGCCGGAACCGCACGCCGGGCGTGCGCGCCCGGCCGCCGGGTCAGCACGGCGTCGGGTCCGCCGCGGGGGACCGGAGACCCAACGCTGCCGCTCATGCCGCGCGCTGCCGGATGCCGAGGTCGTCCAGGAAGCGGTCACAGAACCTGCCGAGCGGGCCCCGGGCCCGCCGGCCCGGGGGCTCACCGCGCTCCAGGGACTCGGCCAGGCGTGGCTCGGGCGCCAGCTCCCCGGCCAGTGGCAGGCCCAGGGACGCGGCGATGACGGCGCCGTCCAGACCGGACGGCGCCGGGCCTCGGACGACCAGCCGGACGTCCGCGCAGGCCAGGGTCAGCGCCGCCGCCACCCGGGCGGCCGCAGCGGTCGCCCGGATCTCCGCGGGGACCACCAGCAACGTCGTCGTCGCCCGGGTCAGCGTCTCCTCGACGGCGGCGTCGACCCGGCGGGGGAGGTCGACGACGACCAGGTCGCTGCCCCGGCGCCCGGCCGCCAGGACCTCCCGCATCGTCGCCCCGGGGATCGTCAGCGAGTCCGACCGGTCCCAGCTGAGCACCCGCAGGTCGTCCACCTGGGGCAGGGCCGACCGCAGCGACTCCGCGCCGACCCGCCCACGGGTCGACACCAGGTCCGGCCACCGCAGGCCCGCCTGGTCCTCCCCGCCGACGACCAGGTCGATCCCACCGCCCAGCGGGTCACCGTCGACGAGCATCGTCCGGCTGCCGCGGCGCACCGAGGCCACCGCGAGAGCCGTCGCGAGCACGGTGGCCCCCGCACCGCCGCGGCCACCGACGACCGCGACGGTGCGCGCCTCACCGCCGCCGCCCTCCGCCGCGTCGGCCAGCCGGTCGACCAGCCAGGGCTCGCCGTCCGGCAGCAGCACGACGTGCTCGGCGCCGATGGCCACCGCCCGGCGCCAGACAGTGGCGTCGTCGAGGTCCCGGCCGACGAGCAGCACCCCCGCCCGCCGCACCGGGGACGCGGCGGCGACCTGGTCGGCGAGGTCGACGCCGACGAGCACGAGCGGGGCCGCCAACCACCGGCGCACCGCGGCACCCGCGTCAGCGGCCACGTCGGGGCTGGCCGAGCTGATGGACGCCAACCGCAACAGGTCGTCCAGCAACGCGTCGTCCGCCGTGACCACGAGCGGCCGCCCACCCGCCGAGCCCGGCCCGTCCTGCCGCGAGTGGACGGGCCAGCGCGCCGCGCGGCCGCCGTCCGCTGCGGAGCGCTCCCCGGTCGCCACAGCCCAGTCCCCGGCCGGCGCCGCCCAGGCCCGCAGGTCCTCCGCCGACGGGTCCCACCCCCGGTCGCCGGGCACCCGGCGGTGTCGGTCGCCCAGGTCGTCCGGGTCGTCCGGGTCGTCCCGGCGCGGGCGGTCCTGGCCACGATCGTCGTGCGAGTGGTCGTCGTGTGGGGTGTCGGTCACGGTGCCCTCCTGGTCGGCAGGAGCACACCGTCCCGGCCGGTCGACCACCCGACCGGCCGGAGGCAGCCGGGTGTTGACAACGGCCACGCGGCGCCGCGGCCGAGGCACCGCAGCCGCCGGGATGCCCGCCACGGCGCCGGCGGCGCAGGCGGTTCCTGTGGACAGCGGTCCAGCCTGTCGGTCGGCGCGGGACGACCCAGGGGAGACGAACCGGGCGTGAGCAGCAGAACGGCCCCCGCCGGGGGGAGCGGGGGCCGTTCTGGGCGGGGTCGGTCCCCAGAGGGGGGCGGGGACCGGTACCGCCGAGGGCGGTCGTCGACCGCCGCGTGCACCGGGTGCCAGCGACAGGAACAGGCACCCGACCTACCGGATTATCACGCTTCGGCAACCCCGGCGCGACCCCGGTCGGTGTGTTGGGGCCGCGTCACCCGTCGCGCGAGGATGACGGGACCCGCGGCACCGCGGGCGATGCACCGCCGACCGGGCGCCGCGCGGCGGACCCGGTCGCGACGAACGAGCGGAGGCACACCGTGGGCGAGCCCCAGGCCGAGCCGGCCCTGTCGAACCTGTCGACAGAGCAGCGCCGGTTCCCGCCACCGGCCGAGGTGGTCGCCGCCGCCGAGGCGACCGCCGACTGGTACGGCTGGGCCGAGCGCGACCGGCTGGGGTTCTGGGCCGAGCAGGCCCGCCACCTGGACTGGGCGACCCCGTTCACCGAGGTCCTCGACTGGTCGCGGCCGCCGTTCGCCCGGTGGTTCGCCGACGGAACGCTGAACGTCGCGGTCAACTGCGTGGACCGCCACGTCGCCGCCGGCCGCGGGGACAAGGTCGCCTTCCACTTCGAGGGCGAGGGTGGCGACACCCGGACCATCACCTACGCGGACCTGCTCGCCGACGTCTGCCGGGCCGCCAACGCGCTGACCGCACTCGGCGTGCAGGACGGTGACCGGGTCGCGGTGTACCTGCCGATGATCCCCGAAGCCGTCGTCACGATGCTCGCCTGCGCCCGGATCGGAGCGGTGCACACGGTGGTGTTCGGCGGGTTCTCCGCGGACGCACTCGCCAGCCGGATCGACGACTGCGACGCCCGGGTGGTGGTCACCGCCGACGGGGGGTTCCGCCGCGGCGCGCCGAGCCCGCTGAAGCCCAACGTGGACGAGGCGCTGACGAAGACCGACCGGGTGCGAGCAGTGCTCGTGGTCCGCCGGACCGGTCAGGACATCGGCTGGGTCGAGGGGCGCGACCAGTGGTGGCACGACGTCGTGGACGGTCAGCCCGACACCCACACCCCGCAGTCCTTCGAGGCCGAGCACCCGCTCTACGTCATGTACACCTCGGGCACCACCGCCAAGCCCAAGGGCATCCTGCACACCTCCGGCGGCTACCTGACCCACGTCGCCTACACCCACCGGGTGGTGTTCGACGTGCACCCGGAGCACGACGTGTTCTGGACCGCCGCCGACGTGGCCTGGGTGACCGGCCACAGCTACATCGTCTACGGGCCACTGGCCAACGGGGTCACCTCGGTGATCTACGAGGGCACCCCGGACACCCCGCACCGCGGCCGCTGGTGGGAAATCGTCGCCAAGTACGGCGTCACCCAGCTCTACTGCGCGCCGACCGCGATCCGGACGTTCATGAAGTGGGGCGAGGAGTTCCCGGAACGGTTCGACCTGTCCTCGCTGCGGATCCTCGGCTCGGTGGGTGAGCCGATCAACCCCGAGGCCTACACCTGGTACCGCCACGTCATCGGCGGCGACCGAACACCAGTGATGGACACCTGGTGGCAGACCGAGACCGGCGGCCACATGGTGAGCCCGCTGCCCGGGGTGACCGCCGGCAAGCCGGGCGCGGCGATGCGGGCTCTGCCGGGCATCGAGGTCGACGTCGTCGACGACGCGGGCGCCAGCGTTCCGGACGGCGGCGGCGGCTACCTGGTCGTCACCGAGCCGTGGCCGGGGATGCTGCGCACCATCTGGGGCGACGACGACCGCTACCAGAGCACCTACTGGTCGCGGTTCCCGGGCCGCTACTTCGCCGGGGACGGGGCGAAGAAGGACGAGGACGGCGACCTGTGGCTGCTGGGCCGGGTCGACGACGTGATGAACGTGTCCGGCCACCGGTTGTCCACCACCGAGGTGGAGAGTGCACTGGTCTCGCACCCGTCCGTGGCCGAGGCGGCGGTGGTCGGGGCCAGCGATGCCACGACGGGGCAGGGGATCGTGGCGTTCGTCATCATGCGGGGCGGGGCGGCGCACGCCGCGCGCACCGGCGACGCCGACTCGACCGCCGACATCGTCGCCGAGCTGCGGGCCCACGTCGCCAAGGAGATCGGGCCGATCGCCAAGCCCCGGCAGATCCTGGTCGTCGACGAGCTGCCCAAGACCCGGTCGGGCAAGATCATGCGCCGCCTGCTGCGCGACGTCGCCGAGCACCGCGACCTCGGGGACGTCACGACCCTGCAGGACTCGGCGGTGATGGGGCTGATCGAGACCAACCTCGCGGCGAACCCGGCGGCGGCCGAGGACTGAGCGCGGCGGCCACCCGCGGGACCTGCCGACCGGGCGCGACGGCGTCACCGCCGACGCCGTCCGCTTCCACCTCGCGGTGGTCGAGCCCGGGTGGGAGCGGGTCGCGGCCCGGCCGCCGCCCGTGCGAACAGGTCCGACCACTGCGCTGCGGTCAGGTCGCGCGGGAGCCCCCGGGCCTCGATGCCGTGCTCGCGCAGCCAGCGGTCGGCGACGCCACCAGGTAGCCGGGCGGCCAGGACGGCGCCCAGCCCGCGGCCCGGCCCGGTGAACACGTCGCGCACCAACCGCTGGTAGGCGGGCCGGTCGGCCGGGTCGACCAGCGGCCGGTCGCGGCGCCGGACGACCAGGATGCCGCCGTCGACCGCGGGGACAGGGGTGAAGGCGGCCGCCGGGACGCGCCGGTCGAGGCCGAAGTCGTACCAGGGCCACCAGCTCGCGGTCAGCAGGGTCGTGCCGCCGACGCCGGCCCGCTTGCGCGCGACCTCCCACTGGACGAGCAGGACCGCGGTCTGCCAGGAGCGCTGGCCGAGCAGCCGGCGCAGCAGCGGGGTGGTGATGCCGAACGGGACGTTCGCGACGACGTCGTGCGGGCCGGGCAGCTCGACGGTGAGCAGGTCGGCCTGGACCACGTCGACCCTGCGGCCGAACCGGCGCCGCAGGTGCGCCGCCGCCCGCGGGTCGAGTTCGACGGCGGTGATCGGCCGGTGCAGCGTCAGCAGCGCCTCGGTCACGGCACCGTTTCCCGCGCCGAGCTCGAGCACGGGCCTCGGTGGCGCGTGCCGGAGCAGGTCTGCCATCGACGCGGGGAAACGCTTGTCCAGCAGGAGGTTCTGGCCGAGCTCGTGGCTGCCACCGAGCGGACTCGGCGAGTGTCGGGACTGGTGGAAGGTCGCGCCCTCGATGGGAGTGGCGCGGTCGGGGGTCGGGCGTGATCGGGGCATCGGTGTCCTGTCGCTGGTCGGCGGGTGCCGAGCGCGACGGACATCGGGTCGTCCGGAACTCGCGGCGCGCTCGGCGGGGGACCTCCACCGGCGACCGCATCCCGACCCCGGCCACGACGGGCGGGGGTCGGTGCCCGGTCAGGTCCCGGGCAGGGCAGGCGACGCCGGTGTCAGGCGGTGCGCGTGCGCGTGCAAGTGACGGACATGACGGCGACCCTAGTGGCCGGGCCGGGCGTTCAGGAGTCGTTCCAGCCCGCGACCTCGCGCCGAGCCCGTGGCCCGCGACGTCGGCGGCGCGGGCCGTCGGCGGAGGCTGCGCGGGCCGTCGGCGGAGGCTGCGCGGGCCGTCGGCGGAGGCTGCGCGGATCACTCCGTGCGCAGCTCGGCGGGGCTGGTGCTGCGGTGCAGCAGCGGCAGGGTCACGGCGGTCAGGACCAGCACGGCGAGCAGGGTGCCGGCGGTCAGCGAGCCGAGCGCCGCCCAGGGCACGGGCAGCCGGCCGGTCGCCGCGGTCCCGCCCAGGTCGGTGGTCGTCCCGAGCACACCGCGGGCGCCGAGGATGCCGGCGGCCGCGGCGAGCACGACCGTGGGCAGCAGCGGCGCGAGCGTCTCGACCAGCACCGCCCGGTAGAGAACGGCGTGTGGCGTGCCGACGGCGGTGAGGCTCGCCAGGACGCGGCGCCGCGTCAGGATGCTCTCCACCGTGCCGACCAGCAGGCCCGCCGCGGTGAGAACCGCACCGATGCCGAAGGCGAGGTCGACCAGGTCGAGGGCGCCGGTGTAGAACGCCACGTCCTGGTCGACCCCGGCGAGCAGCCACACCCGAACCCCCTGGGCGAACGCCCACAACAGCACCACCAGCAGGACGGCTGCGTGCGCGCGGGCACTGTGCCCGGGTGCCGCGAGCAGCCGGCGGCCGGCGAGCAGCAGGCTCGGCCGGCGGGTCCGGGTGGCCAGCACCGCGCCGATGCCGGCCGACAGGGCGCTGGTGCCGAGCAGCAGGCCTCCGCCGGTGAGCAGGAACAGGACGAGGAAGCCCGTCCCCAGCACGCCGAAGCTGTTGTCACCGACGTGCAGGAGTCGACGCAGCGCGGCGAAGGTCGCCAGGCCCCCGACACCGACCAGGAACAGCAGCGCCGGCAGGACGCGGGCCGGGCGCGACTGCTCGCGGCGCACGACGCCGAACGGGCTCAGGGTGACCTTGCGCAGCGCCAGCAGGGTGAACAGTGCCGCCGCCACCGGCAGGGCGACCGCGATCAGGGCCAGCAGCGCCCACGGCGGCGCGACGTCGGTGGGCAGGCGCAGCGCCGGGCCGGTGACCGTGTCGACGATGCGACCGATGCTGCCGTTGTCGAAGGTGACCTCTCGCTGCAGGGTGTACGTCGCCACCACCGGTTCCCCGAGCAGTGCTCGCAGCACGTGGAACAGCCCGGTTCCCGCGGCGGCGCCGACCCCGGCCGACAGAGCGGTCTCCCCGGCCGCGACCCGCACGACGTCGGCGGGCGTTGCCCCCTGCAGCCGGAGAGCAGCGAGCCGGCGGTCACGGGCGGGCGCGCCGATGCGCGCGCACTGGCCGACGAACGCCAGCACCGGCAGGCACAGCAGGACGAGCGCCGCGACGAGTCCCGGGTGCAGACCGGTCTGGTTGAGCAGCTCGCTCGTGTACGGGCCGTCCCCCGCTCCGGTGACGGCGATGGTCGCGGCCGCGTCCAGCGCGACGGTGCCGACGACAGCGCTGAGCGTGGTCAGCGCGATGCGCGTTCCGTCGGCGCTCCCGCCGGTCGCGGCGAGCCACAGGGCAGTCCGCCAGCTCATCTCGCCGCCCCGCGGCCGGCCGGAGACCAGGCCGGAGACCAGGCTGCTCATCGGAGGTCCCCGTCACCGTCGACCATCCCGTCGCGGATCACCACCTCCCGGTCGGCGTAGGCGGCGACCTTCGCGTCGTGGGTCACCAGCAGCACCGTCGTGCCCGCGGTGCGCGCCACCCGCAGGATCTGGGCCATCACCTGCTCCCCGTTGACCGAGTCCAGCGACCCGGTGGGCTCGTCGGCGAACAGCACCTCCGGCTCGGTGACGAGCGCCCGGGCGGCGGCGACCCGCTGTCCCTGCCCGCCCGACATCTGACCCGGTCGCTGGTCGGCCAGGTCCGCGACGCCGAAGCGGTCCATCCACACCGACGCCGCGCTCAGCGCCTCGCGGCGACGCACCCCGGCGAGCAGCAGCGGGAGAGCGACGTTCTCCGCCGCGGTCAGCTCGGGCACCAGCTGGCCGAACTGGAACAGCACGCCGAACACCGTGCGACGCAGTCGGGAGCGCTCAGCTTCGCCTGCGTCGTCGATCCGTCGACCGGCGAAGGTCACCGAACCGGTGTCCGGCCGCACGATGCCGGCCAGGCACAGCAGCAGGGTGGACTTGCCGGACCCCGAGGCGCCGGTGATCGCCACGATCTCGCCGCGGGCGGCCGAGAAGGTGACCCCGCGCAGCGCCGGGGAACGCCCGTAGGACTTCCCCAGCGACCGACCGGCCAGCAGCCCGTCCGGTCCGGCCCGGGTCGGGACGACCCTGCCCGTCGATGCGGTCGGGGCGGGAGAACTCATGCGGTCAGCTCCTTGGTCAGGGCGGTCGCCCGGGTGAGGGCGTTGTCGATCCACCGCAGGTCGGCGTCCAGGTGCTCCAGCGCGTAGTCGGCCGCCAGGACGCCCGCCAGGCTGACGTCGGGACTGGTCTTCAGGCGGGTGTACTCGCGCATCCGCTGCAGGTGCGCCGCCCGCTGCCGGCGCAGGTAGGCGCGGGCGGCCTGTTCCCCCGACGTGAGCACCGCCAGGGTCACCTTCACCGCCAGCGGGTTGGCCACGAACGGGCTCGGCGGCTCGACCTCGTCCAACCAGCGCGCGAACTCGGCCCGGCCGACCTCGGTGAGCGCGTAGGCGGTGCGGTCCGGGCCACCGGCGCGCTCCGGTGCCCCCGGGACGACCAGCCCGTCGCGGGTCAGCCGGCTGAGCGCCGCGTACACCTGCCCGCTGGCCAGCGGACGCGCAGCCGGGAAACGGGCGTCGTAGGACTGCTTGAGCTCGTAGCCGTGCCGGTCCCCGGGCACCAGCAGCCCCAGCAGCACGTGTCCCAGCGACATGCGCCGGACTATACACACGGTGGCTAGTGCAGCCGGCGCCCGACCCGACGGCCCGTCACCTACTGGCACCTGTCGGACATCGAGGCGAAGCTGGCGCCGGTGACCGGCTGCGGCCGGCGCCTCGGCGGCCGGTGCGCCGGACGCGACTGACGGGAGACACGATGACCACGGCCACTCCGACGGTTGGCAGGGCGTCTGCGCTGCCGGTCCCCGACCGCCACGACCTGATCCGGGTGCACGGCGCGCGGGTGAACAACCTCAAGGACGTCAGCGTCGAGATCCCCAAGCGCCGGCTGACGGTGTTCACCGGCGTCTCCGGCTCGGGCAAGAGCTCGCTGGTGTTCAGCACGATCGCCGCGGAGTCGCAGCGGATGATCAACGAGACCTACAGCGCCTTCGTGCAGGGCTTCATGCCGACGCTGGCCCGCCCGGACGTCGACGTCCTCGACGGGCTGACCACGGCGATCATCGTCGACCAGGAGCGGATGGGCGCCAACGCCCGCTCCACGGTCGGCACCGCCACCGACGCCAACGCGATGCTGCGCATCCTCTTCAGCCGCCTCGGGCAGCCGCACGTCGGCTCGCCCCAGGCCTTCTCCTTCAACGTCGCCTCGATCAGCGGGGCGGGCGCGGTCACCCTGCAGCGCGGCGGCACGACGGTCAAGGAGCGCCGCGAGTTCAGCATCACCGGCGGCATGTGCCCGCGCTGCGAGGGTCGGGGCACGGTCAACGACATCGACCTCACCCAGCTCTACGACGACTCGAAGTCCATCGCGGGAGGCGCGTTCACGATCCCGGGCTGGAAGTCGGACAGCTGGTGGACGGTGGGGGTCTACGCCGAGTCGGGCTTCCTCGACCCGAACAAGCCGATCCGCACGTTCACCAAGAAGGAGATGCACGACTTCCTCTACCGGGAGCCGACCAAGGTGAAGGTCGAGGGCGTGAACCTCACCTACGAGGGGCTGATCCCGAAGATCCAGAAGTCCTTCCTGGCCAAGGACCCCGACGCGTTGCAGCCGCACATCCGGGCGTTCGTCGACCGGGCGGTCGCCTTCACGGTCTGTCCCGAGTGCGGCGGGACCCGCCTGTCCGAGGCCGCACGCTCGGCGAAGATCAAGGGGATCAGCATCGCCGACGCGTGCGCGATGCAGATCAGCGACCTGGCCGGCTGGGTCCGGGGCCTCGACGAGCCGTCGGTGGCGCCGCTGCTGACGACGCTGGGGGAGACCCTCGACTCGTTCGTGGAGATCGGGCTCGGCTACCTGTCGCTGGACCGGCGCTCCGGCACGCTCTCGGGCGGCGAGTCGCAGCGCACCAAGATGATCCGCCACCTCGGGTCGTCGCTCACCGACGTGACGTACGTCTTCGACGAGCCGACGATCGGGCTGCACCCACACGACATCGAGCGGATGAACGACCTGCTGCTGCGGCTGCGCGACAAGGGCAACACGGTGCTCGTCGTGGAGCACAAGCCGGAGGCGATCGCGATCGCCGACCACGTCGTCGACCTGGGCCCCGGCGCGGGGACGGCGGGCGGCACCGTCTGCTTCGAGGGCACCGTCGAGGGCCTGCGGGCCAGCGACACCATCACCGGCCACCACCTGGACGACCGGGCCACCCTCAAGGCGGCGGTGCGGACGCCCAGCGGCACGCTGGAGATCCGCGGCGCGGCGGCGCACAACCTGCGCGACGTCGACGTCGACGTCCCGCTCGGGGTGCTCGTCGTCGTCACCGGCGTCGCCGGCTCGGGCAAGAGCTCGCTGGTGCACGGCTCGCTGGTCAACGGTTCGGGGCCGGCCGGCACCGGCGTGGTGTCGATCGACCAGGGTGCGATCCGCGGCTCACGACGGAGCAACCCGGCGACGTACACCGGACTGCTGGACCCGATCCGCACTGCGTTCGCGAAGGCCAACGGCGTGAAGCCGGCGTTGTTCAGCGCCAACTCCGAGGGCGCCTGCCCCACCTGCAACGGCGCCGGGGTCATCTTCACCGACCTGGCGATGATGGCCGGGGTCGCCACCACCTGCGAGGAGTGCGAGGGGAAGCGGTTCCGCGCATCGGTGCTGGACCACCACCTCGGCGGCCGGAACATCAGCGAGGTGCTCGCGATGTCGGTGACCGAGGCCGAGGGCTTCTTCGGCGCAGGCGAGGCGGCCACGCCGGCTGCGCACAAGATCCTCGACCGGCTGGCCGACGTCGGGCTCGGCTACCTCAGCCTCGGCCAGCCGCTCACCACGCTGTCCGGCGGCGAACGGCAGCGACTCAAGCTGGCCACCCACCTGGGCGAGAAGGGCGGCATCTACGTCCTCGACGAGCCGACGGCCGGGCTGCACCTCGCCGACGTCGAGCAGCTGCTGGCCCTGCTCGACCGGCTCGTCGAGTCCGGCAAGTCGGTCCTCGTGATCGAGCACCACCAGGCCGTGATGGCGCACGCCGACTGGATCATCGACCTCGGCCCCGGCGCCGGCCACGACGGCGGCCGGATCGTCTTCGAGGGCACGCCCGCCGATCTCGTCGCCGCCCGCTCGACCCTCACCGGCGAGCACCTGGCCGCCTACGTCGGCGCCTGACCGAGGCCGTCACACCGCACCTCCCATCACCGACACGTGACCCGGGACCTACCACGCCGGGCATCCTGACCCGCAGGCTGCGCCCAGGCCGCGGCCCGGCCCGGCCCGGCCCGGCCCGGTGAAGATGCCGCGCACCGGACCTGGTACGCGCGCCGGTCGGCCGGGTCGACCAGCGGCCGGTCGCGGCGCCGGACGACCACGATGCCGCCCTTGACCGCGGGGACAGGCGTGAAGGCGGCCGCCGGGACACGGCGGTCCAGGCCGAAGTCGTACCAGGGCCACCGCGGTCGGTGATCGGGCGGGATCGGGGCATCGGTGTCCTGTCGCTGGAGCGCGGGTGCGAGCGCGACGGACATCGGGTCGTCCGGGACTCGCTGCGCGCTCGGCGGGGACCTCCACCGGCGGCCGCTCCGCGACCCCGGCCACGACGGGCTGTGGTCGGTGCCCGGGTAGGTACCGGGCCGGGCAGGCGACGCCGGTGTCAGGCGGTGCGCGTGCGCGTGTACGTCACGGACATGACGAGGGCCCTGGCGAGCGGTCCGAGAGTCCCGGAGTCCTCTCAGCGCACGGATGTCACTCTGGCCCTGTGGGCACGGCCTTGTCGGCGGCTGAACGGGCGATCGCGCACGTGGCGGCCCGCTCGACCGGGGAGCCCGTCGACCCGACCTTGCGGGTGACGCTGAACTTCCACCCGGACCGCCCGGTGCGCGACGGCGGGACCGTCCTGGACGCCATGGCCTGGGACGGGACCTACCGCTCGCAGTTCGAGACGGGAACGAGCAACGGCGGGCTGACCGCCCACCCGGGTGGCGACCGGTGGTCGTGGGAGAGCCGTCTGTTCGGCACCGCCTACGACGACGCGCCGGCCGTCGACCGGCCGAAGTACGGCTCGCTGGACTTCCGCAGGCGCGGCGTCGGCGGGTCACCCCGGTTCGGCTCCGCCCACCTCCGCCTGACCGGCGAGACCCTGGCGCGGACGACCTTCT
The DNA here is from genome assembly GCA_964242885.1 of uncultured Actinomycetales bacterium. Taxonomy (GTDB): domain Bacteria; phylum Actinomycetota; class Actinomycetes; order CAXTBU01; family CAXTBU01; genus CAXTBU01. The sequence goes on along the minus strand of CAXTBU010000014.1, from coordinate 28,637 downwards.
GCTACCCGGACAGCGTCTTCGAGCCGACCCGCGTGGGGGTCGCCGCCCGGATGGACCTCGTCGCGGCGGCCGAGGCCGACGACCCGGATCTGCTCGACGACTACGTCGAGGCCCAGGTCCACGGACCGCTGGTCATCGCCAGAGACGTGGAGGCCGTCGTCCTCGACCCCTGCTACCGCGGCACCGGCACCGAGCGGGCCGCTCAGCGGCTCGGGTGCCCGGTGGAGTGGCACGGCGGCTACCGGATCACCGTCGCCGAGCTCCGCCGACACCCGGAGTACCGGGGCCTTGCGCCCGTCGCCCTGGCCGTCACCCTGTCCCGCGACGGGATCCTCGACCCCGCGATCGTCGGCGACACCGCCCGAACCGGTCGGTACGACAGCCCGGCCCTCAAGCACGTGTGGCACCTGCTGGCCCGGTTCGGCGCCCCGGTTCCCCACTCGCGGCAGGACGCGAGGCGGTGAGAGCAGCGCACCGCCGGGACCCGGCGAGCGTTGCGGTCCCGGCCGCACTGGTCGAGGCCACCATCCGGCGCGAGGGCGAGGCGGGACGGGCGTGGACGCGCGAGCTGCCCGGGCTGATCGCCGGCCTCACCGAGCGGTGGGGCTGCGAGGTCACCGGCGAGCCCATGCACGGTCAGGTCGCCGTCGTCGTCCCGGTGCGGCGCCGGGAGGAGAGGGCGGTGCTCAAGGTCTCGTTCCCGCACCCGGGCAACCGCGGGGAGGCGTCGGGCCTGCGCCAGTTCGACGGACGCGGGGCCGTCCGGCTGATGGACGCGGACGACGACCGCTTCGCGCTGCTGCTGGAACGTGCAGGCCCACGCACACTGGTATCCGAGCCATCGGCGGACGCGGCCATCGAGATCGCGGGCGTCCTGGCCCGGCGACTCGCGGTCGTCGCCGAGCCCGGCACCCCGAGCCTGGCGGCGACCGCGGAGGGTTGGGCCGAGCAGCTGGACGGCCAGGTCGCCGATCGCCCCGGCGTCGTGCCGGCCGACGCGGTCCGCCGCGCGCGGGAGACGATCGCCGAGCTGGGGCGGGACTCGACGCCGACCCTGCTGCACGGTGACCTCCACGCCGGCAACGTGCTGGCTTCCGGCCGGGAGCCGTGGCTGGCCATCGACCCGAAGGGCTGGCGGGGAACGGCCGTCTACGACACGTTCACCGTGATGGCCGGCTCCCGACGCCAGCTGGCTGGGGTCCGGGACCTGCGAGCGTCGATCCTCGCCAGGGCCCGCCGGTTCGCCGAGTCGGCGGGCGTGAGCACCGACCTCGCGATCGCCTGTTGTCAGGCACGCGCGACCAGTTCGCTGCTCCACCAGGACATCGCCCAGGGCGACTGGTTCGACCGCGAGCTGCTGGTCACGACCGCCAGCCTGCGCTGACGGCCGGGGTCGCAGCGGGACCCTGGTCGCTCGGCTACCGACACCAGGAGGACACGATGACCACCGATCCGCTCGAGGAGCTGCGCCGACGTGCCCTCGGCGTCCGGGCCCTCTACGGCCAGCTGGAGCAGCGCACCTGGGGCCGCAGATGGACCCGCGAGGAGCTGCTGCTCGGGTTCGTGACCGATGTCGGCGACCTGGCCAGGATCGCGCTGGCGCGCGAAGGCGTCCGCGACGTCGGCGATGACCCGGGCGCTGCCCTCGCCCACGAGCTCGCCGACTGCCTGTGGTGCGTGCTCGTCCTCGCCGACGCCTACGACGTCGACCTCCCCGCCGCGTT
>CAXTBU010000014.1:19929-26813 GCA_964242885.1 uncultured Actinomycetales bacterium | reverse complement strand
TCCCCGGCGAGCCCGGCTGACGCCTCCGGGTCACACCTCGCCGAGCAGGTGCAGGAACTCGCCCTGGGAGTCGGCCAGCTCCGCTCGCGCCAGCTCCACCGTGGTGAACCGGCACGCGAACACCAGCCCCTGGTCCTCGTCGCGCGGGTCCCCGCCGACCGTGTGCGCCCAGGCGTCCGGTCGGTGCCCGGTCTCCGCGTGCAGGACGACCGAGACGCGCGGGTCGCCCGTGCGCGGGTGTGGGTGCTGCTGGACCCCGAGGACGCCGACGACCCGGACGTCATCGACGCCCGTCTCCTCGCGCACCTCACGCCGGGCGGCCGCGTCCACCCGCTCGCCGGTGTGCACCCCGCCGGCCGGCACCTGGGTCCCCGCGTCGGGAACGTCCCAGTGGTCGAAGACGAGCAGCTCCACGCGCCCGTCGACGACCCGGGTCACGGACACGACCACCCGGAGCCGCCCGGGCAGTTGCGCGCCCGGGCCGGCCAACGGGAGCAGCGGGGTCGTCGACCCGGCGAGTCGGCGGTGGGTCATCTCGACTCCTCGTTGCTCGTGTGGAGACCGGCCGCCGAGATGCCCGCCCAGACGCCGTGCTCGGCCCAGAGACACCTGTGCAACACCAACCGTTCCGGCCGAGTCGGCTCCCTCGTCTGTGAGTGGATCGGGCGTCGGCGCACGGTCGCGGCTCACGGGTCACCCGGCCGGGTACTCGACCTCGGATCCCGTGCTGCCGGGTCCACGTGCACCTGCCAGATCCAGCCCAGGGGGCGCAGGCCCAGCCGTCGGGCCACGCCCTGGGAGGCGCTGTTGCGCTCGGAGGTGCTGTAGAAGAGCACCCCGTGATCCCTTCGGGCGATTCCGGCCCAGGCGGCGGTGACCGCGGTCGCGTGCCCGCGTCGGCGGGCGTCCGGGTGGGTCCAGACCCCGGCTTCGGCCGCGCCGTGGCCGGCGCGCGGGGTGTGACACAACGCCACAACTCGGGGTCCGTCCATGGCGATCGCCCACGGACCCAGCCGACCGGCCATCAGATCCTCCCACTCGTGCGGCTGCCACCACGCCCGCGGCCGCCCGGCCGACATCAGGGATGGAGCCGGCTGGGCAGAGGTGAACAGTTGGGCCTCGCTGGGGAGTGCGGGCGTGGACTGCACCAGGTAGCTGGGTCCGCAGGTGACCGTCGTGGGGCCCAGTGGTGCCAGTAGCTCGGCGAATCGGTCCAGCTCGGGTGGGCGGCGGCTGGGGTCTCCGCTTCCGCTGCTCGCCCGGCCACCTGCTTGAAGGCGGGTGGCCAGGGTTGGGGAAACGGCGGGGCTGACGCGCACGGCCCATCCGTCGGTGGCGGCAGCCAGCGCGATCAGCGGAGGCGGCTCGTTCCGACCGTAGGCGTCTGTCCCCCACAGCAGGTCCATCTCCAGCTGCAGCAGGTCCACCGCGCGCATCATCCGGAAGCTAGTTGTCGCAGCGATGCACTTCTCGGGGGCCACGCCGCCCGTCCCTGCCCACCGCCCCCGCCTGCCCGGGCTGCCGAGCCGCGACGCCGATGCGCTGGGACCCTGACGGGCCGGGCGGTTCCCGCGGACATCGCTACGCGTGCGGGGGGCCGGTGACCGCCCGACCCGGGGCGTCAGCCGTCGATCGCGTCCAGCTCGGCGACGGCGTCAGCCGGCAGCTCGAGCCCACCGGCGGCCACGTTCTCGCGCAGGTGCGCGACCGACGACGTGCCGGGGATGAGCAGGATGTTCGGCGACCGCTGCAGCAGCCACGCGAGGGCGACGGCGTTCGGTGTCGACCCGAGCCGGGCCGCGACCGAGCCGAGCGCGTCGGACTCCAGCGGCGAGAAGCCACCGAGCGGGAAGTACGGCACGAAGGCGATGCCCTCCCGCGCCGTGAGGTCGACCAGCGCGTCGTCGTCGCGCCGGGCGACGTTGTACATGTTCTGGACGCACACGACCGGCGCGATCGACCGCGCCTCGGCCAGCTGCTCGGCGGTGACCGTGCTCACCCCGAGGTGCCGGATCAGTCCCTGCTGCTGAAGCTCGGCCAGCGCCCCGAACGGCTCGGCCAGCGATCCCGGCTCGGGGGTGTCGACGCCGCCGACGCGCAGGTTCACGACGTCGAGGGCGTCGACGCCGAGCCGGCGCAGGTTCTCGTGCACCTGCTCGCGCAGCTGCTCCGGCTCCCGCGCGTGCGGCCAGCCGCCCTCGGCGTCCCGGGTCGCGCCGACCTTCGTGACGATGTGGACCTCGTCCGGGTACGGCGCGAGCGCCTCGCGGATCAGGTCGTTGGTGATGTGGGGACCGTAGAAGTCGGCGGTGTCGATGTGGGTGACGCCGAGGTCGACGGCGGCCCGCAGCACGGCGACCGCGGCGGCGCTGTCCCTCGGCGGCCCCATCACACCGGGGCCGGCCAGCTGCATCGCGCCGTACCCGACCCGGGTCAGCTCGAGGTCGTCGGCGAGGCGGTACGTCCCGCCGGCCAGTTCGGTGGTGGTCATGGATCCCTCCTCGCGGCGGACACCTGTCCGCTCGCACGACCCACCCTCGTGTCCCGGCGCGAGCCGGGCCAGCGCCCCGGCTGTCCTGGGACCGACAGGACCAGGGTCGCCGGGCCCGGCCGCTCCTACCGTGGGCTGGTGACGACGTCGAACGCACTCGGTTCGAATGCGCTGGGGCGGTACCTGCGGGCCCGGCGCGAGCTGCTGCACCCGGCCGACGCCGGCGTGCGGATCACCGGCGTCCGCCGCACGCCCGGGTTGCGTCGCGAGGAGGTCGCGATGCTCGCCGGCGTCAGCGCCGACTACTACCTGCGGCTGGAGCAGGGCCGCGACCGCAACCCGTCGCCGCAGGTGCTCGACTCCCTGGCGCATGTCTTCGGCCTGGACGCGACGGCGACGCAGTACCTGCTCAGCCTGTCGACCGCGCGGCCGCACCCGACGCCGCGGCCGCGCCGGGAGGTCGTGCCCACGGGCATCCGGCAGCTGCTCGACGTCCTCGGGCTGCCGGCGTTCGTCGAGAGCCGGATCTTCGACGTGCTCGCCGCGAACCGGCTGGCGACCGCCCTGTCCCCGGCCACCCGGCCCGGGCAGAACCGGCTGCGGTCGGTGTTCCTCGACGAGCAGGAAAGAGCGCTGCTCCCCGAGTGGGAGCGCGCGATCGGCGGCATGGTCGCGTCGTTCCGGGCCTCGGTCGGCACCGACGTCGAGGACCCGCGGATCGCCCAGCTCGTCGGTGAGCTGTCGCTGGCCAGCGAGCCGTTCCGCCGCCTGTGGGCGAGGCACGACGTGAAGGCGCTGGCCGGTGCGCCGGTGCGGATGGACCACCCGCAGGTCGGGATGCTCGAGCTGCGGCGCGAGAAGCTGCCGATCGGCGAGGCGGACGGCCAGCTGCTGGTGATCTACCACGCGGAACCGGGCTCGCCGAGCGCCGCCGGGCTCGCCCTGCTCGGCTCGCTCGCCGCACCGGCCCCGCCACCCCGGGACGCCGCCCGCGAACAGCCTTCCAGCTGATCTCGGTGGGGCGCGATCCCCTCCGTGGTGTGCTCACGCTGTGAGCACCGACCTCGCCGGGGACGCCTGTCCGCCGGGCAGCGACATCGCCGTCGTCCGTGCCGACGGCCGGTTCCGGTCGTGCCTGCTTGAGCTCGACGGCCACGTGCTCGGCCTGCTGTCCCGTCGCGGCCCGGGCCACGGGATCGGTGTGGACGTGGAGCCCAGGAGGCACACCGTCCGCGTGGTCGGGGGCCGGTCGGCGAGCACCGCACTCGCCCTGGACCTCGCCGACGGCGAGTCCGTGACCGTCACGGTCGAGCGGGACCCGAACCGCGCCCGCCGGTGGGTCCTACGGCAGAGCCGGCCGTGAGGACGCCCTCCGGCACCTGAGCGCAGTGCTCGCCAGCACTGCCGGGCGCAGGTTCAGGCGCAGTCGCCGGTGTCGACCTCCGACGTGGCAGGCCGGGTGCGGCCCGCCCGCACGGTCGGCGCGATCTGCTCGGCGGTCAGCGCGTAGCCGGTCTGCGGGTCGTCCCGCGAGGTCGCGAACACCAGGCCGGCGACGGTGCCGTCCGCGCCGACCAGCGGGCCGCCGGAGTTGCCGGGTCGCACGACCGAGCGCAGGGCGTACACCTCGCGGACCACCCGGCCCTGCCCCCGGATGTCGGTGCCGACGATCCGCTGGGTGCCCCGGACCCGGGCGGGGGACGAGGTCAGCGGCCCGTTGCCGGGGTAGCCGAGCACCACCCCGGGTTCGCCGGTGTCCAGGTCGCCGGCGCTGACGGCCAGCGGCGCGACCGGCAGGCGCGCGCCGTCGGCCAGCGCCAGGACGGCGATGTCGAGCTCCGGGTCGAAGGCCACCACCTCCGTGCGGAAGCGGGCTCCGCGGGCGGACCCGGTGGCGCCCTCCAGGGCCACGGTCGGGGCGTCCACCCCGGCCACCACGTGGGCGTTGGTGACGACGTGCGTGGCGTCGACGACGAACCCGGACCCCTCCACCCCGGTCCGGCAGGCCGGGGCGGTGCCGGTGACCTTGACGGTCGCGTTCGCGGCCCGGCCGGCCACCCCGGACCGGGCGACGCCGGGATCCGGCGGTGCCACGGCGGGTATCCGCTCGGTCAGGAACGGCTGCAGCAGCGCCGGGTAGGACCCGCCGTCGACCTGGCGCGACAGCCGCTGGACCCAGTCGCGGGCGCCGGCCGGGACACCGGCGTCGACACGGGCCAGCACGCCGGACTCCCGGACGGCACCGGGCAGCACCGGCAGACCGCTGGCAGCGACGACCACGCCCACCGCCCACAGGACGAGCAGCGTGCCGACCGCGCTGAGGGCGCCGCCGCCGAGCCGGTCGGCCGTCCGGAGCACCCCGGGTCGCCCGGCCCGCATCCGGTGGCCGATCGAGGACCCGACGGCCCGGCCGATCCCGGCGAGCAGGACCACGCCCAGGACGGCGACCAGGGCGCGCGTCAGCGGCTGCCCGGACGTCCCGCCCGGCAGCCGCTCGAGCACCAGCGGCAGGGCGGCCACCGCCGCGACCGCGCCGAGCACGCCGCCGACGATCGAGCACGCGCCCACCGCGAAGCCCTGGCGCAGCCCGGACAGCAGCTGCAGCGCGACCACCACGAGCACGACGACGTCCAGGACCCTCATCCGCGGTCAGACGCCCGGCACGGCCCCGGAGTTCCCGCCGGCGCGCGGCGCCACGCCACGCGGCACCGTCGCGGCGGCCCCGGCCTTCCCGGGGGCGCCGGTCCCGGCCGGCTTCGCGGCGACGGCACCGAGGCCGGCCGAGGGGCAGTCCCGCGTCAGCGGGCACCGCTCGCACGCCGGCCGCCGGGCTGCACAGCAGCGGCGGCCGTGCCAGATCACCCGGTGGCTGAACATCGTCCACTCCGCCCGCGGCAGCAGGGCGGCGACGGCCGCCTCGACCTTCACCGGGTCCTCCTCGGCGGTCCAGCCGAACCGCCGGACCAGCCGGCCGAAGTGGGTGTCCACCGTCAGCCCGGGCACGCCGAACGCGTTGCCCAGCACGACGTTGGCGGTCTTGCGCCCGACACCGGGCAGCGTCACCAGGTCCTCGAGCCGGCGGGGCACGGTTCCGTCGTACCGCTCCACCAGGGCCTGGCCGAGACCGATCAGCGAGGTCGTCTTCGCCCGGAAGAACCCGGTCGGCACGATCAGCGCCTCGAGCTCGGCGCGGTCCGCGCCCGCGTAGGCGGCCGCGTCCGGGTAGCGGGCGAACAGCGCCGGCGTCACCGTGTTGACCCGGGCGTCGGTGCACTGCGCGGAGAGCACGGTGGCGACCACGAGCTCCAGCGGACTGGTGAAGTCCAGCTCGCAGTGGGCGTCCGGGTAGCTCTGGGCCAGCACCCGGTTGATCCGTCGGGCGCGCCGGGTGAGCGCGAGCGTGGTCTCCTCGACGGGACGGCGTGGCACGGCGGTCACGCTAGGCCCGACCGACGAACGCCCGGGTGGAGCACGCGTCGGATGGACCGGCGACGGCGCCGCACGGGGACACTGAGCGGCGGGACGGACCGGCAGGACACGACGGCGAGGGGGCGGTGGGGATGGCGACGCAGGGAACCCCGCCACAGGGAACCCCGCCACAGGGAACCCCGCCGCCGGCCGGGTCCGCCCGCCCCGGCCGGGCCGTGCCCCCGGCGTCCCGGCCGGTCCGGCAGCAGCCCCCGCCAGGCGCACCGGGCCGCGCGCCGGCGGACCGAGGACCCCAGGGGCCGGGCCAGCCGGTCGCGGCGGCGTCCTCCCCGCTGGACGAGTCCGGGCTGTTCGGGTGGCTCAGCGAGGACGACCTGGCCGCGCTGAAGAGCCGGATGGTGCGGGTGACCGTTCCCCGCGGCGCGGTGCTGTTCGAGGAGGGCGACGTCAGCGAGCGGCTGTTCCTCGTCGACGCGGGCAAGATCAAGCTGACCCACGCGGCGGCCGACGGCCGGGAGAACCTGCTGTCGGTCCTCGGCCCCGGCCAGATGTTCGGCGAGCTGTCGGTCTTCGACCCCGGACCACGCTCCTCGCGCGCCAGCGCCGTCGTCGACTCGACGGTCCTGGCCCTGACCGACGCGGACCTGTTCCCGCTGCTGGCCGACCGGCCCGACCTGGCGCGCGGCCTGCTGCGGCAGCTCGCGCACCGACTGCGCCGCAGCAACGACACCGTTGCGGACCTGATCTTCTCCGACGTCCCCGGACGGGTCGCGAAGGCCCTGCTGGACCTGGCGGACCGGTTCGGCCGCCCGGGGCGGTCCGGGCTGCGGGTCACCCACGACCTCACCCAGGAGGAGCTGGCCCAGCTGGTGGGCGCCAGCCGGGAGACGGTGAACAAGGCTCTCGCCGACTTCGCCCACCGCGGCTGGCTGAACCTGGAGCAGCGCTCCGTCGTCCTGCTCGA
>CAXTBU010000014.1:18542-19829 GCA_964242885.1 uncultured Actinomycetales bacterium | reverse complement strand
CCCCTGGGACAGGATTGCGGGGTGATGGCCGATCCTGCTGTCCGCTACTGGGCCGGCTCCTACACCCGACCCGGTCCAGGGGGGATCGGCCTGCTGGCCATCGACTCCGAGGGCCGCCTGGCCTGGGAGCGCCGCGCGGTCGCCGCAGAGGACCCTTCGTACATCGTCGCCACGGCTACTCGTCCGGGCATGTGCTACGCGGTGGACGAGGGCGCGAGCGTCGTCGTCGCGTTCGGGGTCGGGTCGCAGGGCCGACTCGAGCGGCTCGGAGCGGCGAGCACGGCCGGCAGGGCGCCCTGCCACCTGTCGGTCGTGGCGGGAGGCGCGGTGCTCCTCGCCGCCTGCTATGCCGACGGGGTGGTGAGCGCCCACCAGCTCGACGAGTGGGGCATTCCGTCCGAGGGCGTCGCGCTGCCGGACCCGCCGCGTGCGGACAACGGTCCGCACGCGGCACAGGACGGCCGGCATGCGCACGCGACGCTGGAGGTGGGCGACCGCGTGTACGTCACCGACCTGGGAACCGACCGGCTGCACGAGTACCGGTGCCGGAACGGCGCCTTCGACCACCGGTTCCGGAACGGCGCCTTCGACGCAGGGGCCTCGATCGCCCTGCCGGCGGGAACGGGCCCTCGCGACCTCGTGTGGCACCCGACCGGGCTGCTGCTGGTGTTGGGCGAGCACGACTGCCGCGTGCACGTCATCGATCCCGGCGAGCGGCGCGTGATCGCCTCGGTGCCCCTGACGACCGCACCGCACTCGCCCGACCAGGCGGCGGGCCTGACGGTGCGTGGCCAGCGGCTCTACTCCGGCCTGCGCGGCAGCGACCGCATCGCCGTCCTGCGTGTCGGCGAGGACGGGATCCCGGCGCCGCTGACCACCGTGCCGAGCGGCGGCCAGTGGCCACGACACCACGTCGTGGACGGCGCTCTGCTCCACGTGGCGAACGAGCGGTCCGGGACCGTGGCCAGCTTCCGGCTGGACGACGAAGGCGTTCCGCGGCCAACGGGTCCTCCCACGCGCGTGCCGACGCCGACGTTCCTGCTCCGGGTGACGGAGCCGTCCGCGTCCTGAGCGGTGCTGGGCCCGTGGGCGCAGCCGGACCGTCAGGTCTGGACGGCCGATCCGTTCGCGGAGTCCGCGGCGACCCCACCCGGAGCCCAGCCGATGAGCCGGGTGGCCTTCGAGGAGTCGAAGAAGGAGCGGTGTCCGCTGAGGTCGCCGACCACGGGGACCTCGGGGTGGTGACGGGCCGCGAGTTCGAGCGACGGCACCGTGGAGGTGGTCTCC
>CAXTBU010000014.1:0-18442 GCA_964242885.1 uncultured Actinomycetales bacterium | reverse complement strand
CGGCTGCTGTACACGCCGCCGATCGCGTTGACGCTCGAGGCGAGACAGATCCGCCGGATGCCCACGGCCGCCGACACGCTGAGGGCGTTGTAACTCGCCACCACGTTGTTGTGGTGCACGACGTGGTCAGGTCTGCCGTTCGGCGAGGTGAACGCCGCCAGGTGCACCATCGCGTCGCACCCCCGCACCGTGGCGTGCAGCTCCTCGAAGGAGGTGACGTCCGCGGTGGCGTCCAGAACCGCCGGTGCCCGGTCCCGGCCGGGGCTTCCGGACGGGTCGGGCTGGTCGATCGCGACGACCTCGTGTCCGGCGGCCACGGCAGCCGCGGTGACGGCGCGGCCGAGCAGTCCACGGCCGCCGGTGATCGCGATCCGCATCTCACCAGCTCCCGACCGTGCCGTCGGCGAGCCGTGAGACCGGCAGGTAGGCCCGTTGGTACGGGTAACGCGCGGCGGCGTCCTCGTCGATGTCGACACCGAGGCCTGGACCGTCCCCCGGTGTCAGGTAGCCGTCCTGCACCCGCCAGTCCCACCGGAAGACGTCGGCCGCCTCCGGCGGGTGGGCGTTGTACTCCTGGATCGCGACGTTGTGGGTGCTGAGGCCGAAGTGCGCCGCGGCGGTCATCGTCACCGGTGACAGGTCGGCCGCGCCGTGGCAGCCGGTCCGGATCCCGTACGGCTCTGCCAGGGCAGCGATCTTGCGCAGCTGGGTGATGCCGCCGGCGTGGACGACCGACGCCCTGATGTAGTCGATCGACTGCTCGCGGATCAGTTCTTCGCAGTCGAAGATCGAGTTGAACACCTCGCCCACCGCCAGCGGCGTCGTCGTGTGGTGCCGGATGATCCGGAAGCCGGCCTGCAGCTCGGCCGGGACCGGGTCCTCCAGCCAGAACGGCCGGAAGTCCTCCAGCCGGCGACCGAGCCACCCGGCCTCGCTGACCGTCAGCCGGTGGTGGGCGTCGTGGAGCAGGGCGACGTCCCAGCCGACCTGCTCGCGGACGGTCTGGAACATCTGCGGGGTGAACCGCAGGTAGGCGTCGGTGTCCCAGCCCTCCTCGACGAACGGCAGGCCCAGTCCGTCGCGGCCCGCGGTGGCCCGGGGGATGCCGTACATCTCGCCCATCCCCGGGGCGAGGCACTGGATCCGCACCGCCCGGTACCCCTGCGACCGGTAGGCCTGCACCTGCTCCACGAGGTCGTCCAGCGAGCGGGCGCTGGCATGGGCGTAGACCATCACCGCCCGGCGTGATCGACCACCGAGCAGGTTCCACACCGGGGTCCCCAGCGCCTTGCCCTTGATGTCCCACAGGGCGACGTCGATCGCGGCGATCGCGGCCATCGTGACCGGGCCCCGCCGCCAGTAGGCGCCCTTGTAGAACAGCTGCCAGGTGTCCTCGATGTCCGCGGGATCCCGCCCGACCAGCATCGGGCACAGGTGCTCGCGCAGGTAGGCGGCGACGGCGAGTTCGCGGCCGTTGAGGGTCGCGTCACCGATCCCGTACACGCCCTCGTCGGTGAGGATCTTCAGCGTCACGTAGTTGCGACCGGGTGAGGTGACGATGACCCGGGAATCGATGATCTTCATCGCGCACCTCCGTCGCTCAGCGGGTGGTCCGGTCGTCGCCTCGGCCGCCGGCTCACGCGGACACGGGGGCTCACGCGGACCCGGCGCTGTCGCCCCACCGGATCACCACCTTGCCGGTCTCGCTCCGATCGACCGCGGGCATGATCGCAGGGACCTCCTCCAGGCTCACCCGGTCGGTGACGATCTCCTCGAGGGTCTCGCCGTGGGTCCGGACGAACCGGAGCAACGGGTCGAAGGTGTCCAGGGGGAAGACGAACGACCCGAACAGGGTGAGCTGGCGGTCGATGAGGTCAGCCGGGTTCAGCGCCGGCTCGGCGGCACCGAACCCGACGAAGGCCACCCGGCCACCCCGGCCGGCGGCCGCGACCGTGGCCGCGCGCGCGGCCGTGGCTCCGGAGGTCTCCAGAGCGGTGCTCACCCCATTGCCCCCGGTCCAGGCCCGGACCGCGGCAGCGACGTCCTCGGTCCCGGCGTCCACGACGGCTTCGGCGCCGAAGTCGGCGGCCAGCTCCAGGCGCCGCTCGCTGCGGTCGACTCCGATCACCCGGACCCCGAGGGCCCGGGCGAAGCGGAGCGTCGCGAGCCCGACCGGGCCGAGGCCGGAGATGGCCAACGTGTCACCCGCCGCGGGGCGCAGCTTGCCCAGCGCAGCGAACGCTGTGCCCCCGACGCACATGAGCAGGGCTGCCGTGGTGAACGAGATGTCGTCCGGCAGCGGGAGACAGTTGCGCGCGTCGGTGATGAGGAAGTCGGCGTCGGAGCCGTCGACGGCTCCGCCGTACCCCCGACGGTCCGCACACCACATGAGTCGCCCGCCGCGGCACTGCTCGCAGTGGCCGCACCCGAGGTAGTGGTACACCGCGACCCGGTCGCCGACGCCGACGTTCGTCACGCCCTCGCCGAAGGACTCGACCACCCCGGCGGGTTCGTGGCCGGGGACCCTGTCCAGCAGTCCGTCGGCCCGGCGGGCGGCTGCGGTCGACCGGTAGCCGTGCAGGTCGCTCCCACAGATCGCGGACGCCCGCAGGGCGATGCGCACCTCACCGACGCCGGGGACGGGGTCGGGGACCTCGTGGACGGCGGCCTGACGGTCGCCGAGGAACTGCAGTGCACGCACGGGCGCTCCCTCTCCGGTGGCTGAGAACGTGTGTCGACGGTGAGATGTGCTGACGTTAGGGCCCCCCGCCCGACCGGTGGGGGTGTGCTTCGATTCGCCGGTCCCCTCCAGGCGACGTCGACCGTTCTCAGCCGGGTGCGGCCCTGGTGACCCACCCCTGCGACGACCACCCGACGACCACCCGACGGCGTCCCGCCGCGGCCACCACTGCTGAGCGAGGTCACGATGATCAAGATCGCCGACGTCCTGAACCCGGGCCATGAGCACCAGCTGACCTGGCGGCTCATGCGCCAGGCGGGGGTGGGCTACGCGGTCGGCGGCCTTCCGCTGCCCACCGGTCTCGGGCAGGGCGAGGCGCCGTGGGACCACCTGCCCCTGCTCCGCCTGAAGCTGGCCTACGAGGAGGCCGGGTTCGAGCTGGCCGTCATCGAGGCGCGGCCGCCACTGAACCTGGCCAAGCGGGGCCTGCCGGGTCGCGACGCCGAGATCGCCACCGTCATCACCCTGCTGGAGACCATGGGGCGACTCGGGATCGGCGTGTGGTGCTACGAGTGGATGGCCGACTTCAACTGGGTCCGCACCAACACCGCGGTCCCGGCCCGTGGGGGCTCGCTCGTCAGCGGCTTCGACGCCGCGCTCCTCGCCGAGGGGCCACCGTCACCTCTCGGGCCGCTGTCCGAGGACGAGCTCTGGGCCAACCTGGAGTACTTCCTCCGCGCCGTCGTCCCGGTCGCGGAGCGGGCCGGGGTCAAGCTCGCCATGCACCCGGACGACCCCCCGCTGTCCCCGCTGCGCGGGGTGTCGCGGATCATGAGCAGCCTGGACAACTACCAGCGGCTGCTGGACCTGGTGCCGAGCCCGGTCAACGGGATCACCTTCTGCCAGGGGAACTTCGGCCTGATGACCGACGACCTGCCGGCGGCGATCCGGCGGTTCGGGAGCCAGGAGAAGATCTTCTTCGTCCACTTCCGGGACGTCCTCGGAACCGTCGAGAAGTTCGTCGAGACCTGGCACGACGACGGACCCACGGACCTGGTCGCGTGCCTGGAGGCCTATCGCGAGGTCGGCTTCGACGGCGTCCTGCGCCCGGACCACGTGCCCACCGTGGAGGGCGACAGCAACGACCGCCCCGGCTACTCCGTCCACGGCCGGCTGTTCGCGATCGGCTACATCCGCGGGCTCCAACAGGCCGTCTACGGCGCGCGGGCGACCAGCGAACGCGCCAGCTGATGCCACCGGTCGACCCCCACGAGCCGCTCGACCCCGCTCAGGGTCGCGTCCTCACCGCGCTGCTGAGCATGCAGCGGCAGTCGTGGGAGCAGGGCGTCGCGAGCCACGCGCTGCTCGACCTCGGACTCGAAGCGGAGGCGCTCCTGCTCGCGCACGACGCCGTGGTCCGCCAGACGCCGGCCGGCAAGCTCGGCGAGCTCGACGACATCGGCATCGTGAACAGCGGCGCCTGCGGCGAGGTGGTCGCCCTCGCCGCCCAGCGGCTGCCCGGTCAGGGATACGACCTGGCGCTGCAGCGGCAGCTGGACTGGCTGCTGCGGCTCGCGCCGCGCGCGGACGACGGCGTGCTCTTCCACATCGAGGGCACGAGGGAGATGTGGGTCGACAGCGTCTACATGGTCGTGCCCCTGCTCTTCGCGGTGGGCGAGGCGGACGCCGCGCGGGTGCAGTTCGAGGGGCATCGGCGCAGGCTCTTCGACGCCACAGCAGGGTTGTGGGGCTGGCGCTGGAGCGAGGACGACCTGCGGGTGACCCATCCGCGGCACTGGGGAACCGGCAACGGCTGGGTCGTGGCGGGCATAGCGAGGGCGATGCGCAGCGGCGGGCAGCGCGACCCGTGGTTCAGCGCCGCCGGGCCGGCGCACGCGCAGGTCGTGATCGATGCGGCGCTCGCCGCAGCCGAGCGCGTCGGTGGGTTCCGCGACGTCCTCGACGACCCGACCTCGTTCCCCGAGGGCAACGTGCGCCAGATGCTCGCGTACGGGATCCTCGCCGGCGTCACCGACGGGTGGCTGCCCGCCTCCTACCGCGGCGACGGCAACCGGTTGGTCGCCGAGGCCCGGCTCGCCGAGGACGAGCAGGGCTTCGTCACCGGAGTGTGCGGCGCACCGCGCTTCGATCGACCGGGCACGTCGCCCGAAGCACAGGCGATGTTCCTGCTGGCGACCGCGGCCGCCGGCTGAGGCCGCCGGCTGACGGGGCGACCGCGGTCGACCGGCGTCAGAGGTAGGCGTAGCTGACGAACGCGAACCGGGTGCTGTCGGGTGACCAGGAGGGCACGTTGATGGTGCCCTGGCCCCCGGACAGCTCGGCGATCGTCGCGCTCGTGCCGGCCTGGCGGTCCGTGAGCACGAGCGCGACCTCCTGGTCGCGCGGGTGTCCCTGCACCTCCGGCGCGTAGGCGAGGTGCACCATCCACCGGCCGTCAGGCGAGATGTGGGGGAACCAGTCGCCGGTGGCGCTGTCGACCACCTGCTCCAGGTCGGACCCGTCGGGCCGCACCCGGTGGATCTGCATCAGGCCGGTGCGGTCGGAGTTGAAGTAGATCCAGTCGCCGTCCGGCGAGTAGTCCGGTCCGTCGTCCAGGTGCACCGCCGTCGTCAGTCGCCGCTCCTCCCCGCCGTCGGCGGGCACCGTGAAGACCCCGTAGGCCCCGTCGCGCTGCGCGCAGTACGCGAGCGTCGTGCCGTCCGGCGACCAGCCGTGCCAGTAGGAGGGGGAGCCCTGCGTCACGCGCACCGGCTCGCCGCCGCCGATCGGCAGCGTCGAGATGACGGACAGACCGTCCGCGGCGGACTGGTCGCTGATCGCGATCCGCGTGCCCTCGGGCGAGACGCCGTGGTCGTTGTTGCAGGCGGTCGCGGAACCGGTGTCGATGACCTCGAGTTCTCCGCCGGCGACAGGCACGCTGAACAGACGGCCCTCGCCGTTCACGATCAGCCGATCGTCGGCGGTCCAGTTCGGCGCCTCGACCCAGCGCTCGACCACGGTGACCGTGCGACGGTCGGTGCTCGCGATGTCGATCGTCTCGATCGTGCTGAACAGGGTCGTCGAGCCCTCCGCGAGCGGAGCGAGCACCACGTCGGTGAAACCGATCGTCTCCGCCACGTCGCGGACGTGGGAGCAGACGCCGAGCCCGATGAAGTACTGCGCGGGCAGGTCCAGCTGTACGGCGCCGCCAGCGGGCTCGCCGTCGACCAGGGTGCTGACGGTCCGCCCGCGGCGCCGGATCTCGATCCGCTCCGCGGCGGTCCGGTTCGCCTGCACCTCATGGGTCGTCGCACCCCGCTTCGTGCGGAACTGCAGGCTCGTGAGCCCGTCACCGTGCAGGGCCACGTCGGCGTAGGCGGCATCGGGCTCGAGCCCCGCGCGAACGACGAGGCACGCCTTCCCATGCGGGTCGACGCCCTCGCCCTCGAAGTCGATCGTCGCCGCGAGCACGACGTCGCCGGAGACGCGGGTCCACACGAAGTGGAACTCGTCAGTCCCGAACCACATGTTGTGCCCGCTGCCCGTGACGCGGTAGCGGCCGCCCGCCAGCGACACGTCGCCGGGGACGCCGACCCCGCCGATGTCGCCGTGGTCCTCGAACAGGCCGATCCTCGTCATCTCGTCTTCACATCGTCCACGGCTCGGCGTGGACATCGGTCTCGTCCGACCAACGCCGCTGCAGTGCGCTGATCTCCTCGACGACGTCCTGCGGCAGCGGTTCGATCGGCCCGGCCGTCTGCTCGAGGTAGGCCTCGAGGTGCTCCCGGCGCGCCGTGGAACCGACGGTGCTGCGCACGCCGGGGAGCCCGAGTGCGAAGCGCACGCAGAACTCCACCCAGCTGCCGACGCCGGAGCGGTCGAAGATCGGGGCGACCTCGACGGCGCGCTCCTGCAGGTAGGGCCGCCACGCCGCACCGTCCACGTCCCGCAGGGCGTGGACGTCGTTGCCGGCGACCGTCCGCATGGAGATCATCGGCAGAGCGCGCGACTGCAGCTCGTCCCACAACGCGTTGGAGGCGAAGCGCTGCAGCGGGTTGATGTAGAGGATGAAGCCGTCGATCAGGTCGTCGAGGTGCCCCGCACGCAACGCGGCCAGTGGCGCCGCGCTGGTCCACGGGAACACCTCGAGCACGTACCGCCCGACCAGCCGCTCCCCCTTGAGGGCGCGCAGCCCGTCGAGCACGGCCGCGTCCCCGTCCGCGAGGGCGTGCTCGAGCCCGGAGACGGGGCTCAGCTGGCCGATCGTGACACCGTCGATCCCCAGCGGTCCGATGTTGGCAAGGATCGTCGCCCGCACGTCATCGGCCGTGCCCCCACCGATCTTCACGATCGTCGACGGTGGGTCGGAACGCTCGGCGATGGCGTCGCCGAGCACCCCGAGGGCCCCGCCGTACTGGTCGGAGGTGTGCACCCACAGCCCCTTCTCGAGCACCGTGCGCGCCAACGCCACCCGCTGCTCGCGGGCGATCGCCTCGTCGCCGAGTCGCGTGGTGCCGTAGACGAAGGGAGGCAGGTCTGCCAGCGGAAGGGACGCCGTGCCGCCGGTCATCGGGTGCGGGAGGCGTAGTAGTCGGCAACGACCTGCTCGCCGGGCTTGCCGTACATGCAGTAGTCCGTGTTCGACGCCGCGTCCGCGCGGTCGTAGAGGTGCACCGGCCAGTCCCAGAGGGCGAAGCCGCCCACCCAGTCCCGGCCTCGGCACGCCTCGAACATCTCGGACAGGTACGAGGCCTGCGCCTCGCCCGAGGGCGCGCCCTGCAGCGTCCAGTCGTTCGGGCGCTGCGGCGACGTGTCCCGGCTCGGGCAGCCTGCCTCGATGAACAGGAACGGCTTGCCGTGCTGGGTCACGACCGGCTCGATGCGGTCGAGCTGCGCCTCCCACTGCCCGGTCGGGTAGTAGCCGCTGGCGGAGATCACGTCGACGGCGTCCCACCAGGTGACGTGGTCCTCCTGGTACTTGTCGCAGTTGTAGGTGACGATCCCCGAGTAGACCGCGCGCACCGCGCTCACCAGCGCTCGCCACTCGTCGGCGCGCGGGTCGGCACGCACCATCTCGCAGCCGATGCAGAGCATCTCGGCGCCCTCCTGCTCCGCGATCTCCGCGAAGTGGACGACGTACTCCTGGTAGGACGCGAACCAGTCGCCCCAGTGCGCCTCACCGGGCACGTCCCAGTCGAAGAACCCGATGTAGCCGCGCCAGAGTCCGTCGCGCACGTTGACCGTGGGCTTCAGCACGGCCTTCCAGCCGCGGTCGTGCACGGCGCGGATCGCCCACCGCACCTCGTCGTCCGACGGCGTCGGCGTCTCACGCCACGGGATCTCGGTCGACACGACGGTGTCCTGCAGCGTCGCGAACGCGATCGTCACCCAGTTCAGGTTCAGCGGCTTCATCTCGTCGAGCGAGTGCTCCGCCTCGGGGGTGCCCCAGGTACCACGGACGCCGGTCCAGCCCCAGGTCATGGCCGAGACGTGCTCGTCGAGCACGGAGAGGTCGGGTGTGGCCGTGGTGTCGCTCATGCGGTCACCTTCCAGTCGTTGGACGAACGCTGCGTCAGGAGCGCGTTCGCGCTGCGGAGGACATCGGGTGCGAGGAACCGCGACGGATCGACGTCCGAGTTCGTCCGGACGGTGAAGGAGGCGCGCTCGCCCGGCAGCAGGGTCACGAGCATGTCGTCGACCTCCGCGTCCGGAGCGGCCACGTCGGCGAGCAGCGACAGCTCGCGGACCAGGCCGCGGGCGGTGACGACCACCTCGACGCCGCCGTCGACGCGGTTCGCCGCGACCTCGAAGTCCGCCTCACCAAGCGCTGAGTCCCGGAGCTCGGCGAAGAACCAGAGGCCCCGTTCCGCGCCCAGCTCGGCGACGAGGAGTTCTGATGCCGCGTCTGCGGCCGCTGCGACGGCGGCGTCGACCGGGACCCGGATCGTGCTGCGCGCCGGCACGTCGACGTCCACGGACGTCTCGGCCAGCACGGCGCCGCCGAAGCCACGACGGCTGACGGCGAGCGCTCCGGTCCAGGCGGCACCGCTGTGGTTCGACACCGCGACCTCGAGGCGGTCCCCTTCCGGCTGCACGGTGACGACGCGGTCAGCGAACGCCGCTCGCATCCCGTACCAGAGCGGCTTCTTCCGGCCGTAGCCGTCGACGGCGGCCCAGGACACGACCGGCCAGCAGTCGTTGAGCTGCCAGACGATCGCCCCCGCGTTGTGCGGGTGGAGGGAGCGGAACCACTCCAGCGCGGTGCGGACGGCGATCGCCTGGTTCAGGCTCATCGCCCAGTGCCACTCCGGCATCGTGTTCGGCAGGGGCAGGTGCGGCACGAGGCCGTCGGTGAGCTTGACGTTCCCCTCCATCGCCTTCTGGTGCACCAGCATCGAGGGCGACTCGGGCGTCAGCGGCTCGTCGGGCAGCGCCTCGGTGAGCGTCGACCACGTCGGCGGGCCCTGCCAGCCGAACTCGGACACGAACCGGGGCCGCACGTCGCGGTAGGTGGGGTAGTCCAGCCGGTTCCACTGTTCCCAGAGGTGCATCGTCCCGTGCGACTCGTCGTTCGGGTGCATCGACCGGTCGGGCGAGAAGGGACTGCCGGGCGTGTAGACCACGTGCGGCGCCAGCTCGGCGACCAGCTCAGGGAAGACGTCGTAGTAGTAGGCGGCGCCCCACGTGCGTCCCTCCAGGCGGGCCTCCCACCCCCAGTCGACGAAGCCCCAGACGTTCTCGTTGTTGCCGTTGAGGACGGTCAGGGACGGGTGCGCGCCGAGCCGCACCACGGCCTCGCGGGCCTCCGCGGAGATCTCGGAGAACATCGGCTCCTCCTCCGAGTACGCCGCGCAGGCGAGCAGGAAGTCCTGCCACACGAGCAGGCCCAGCTCGTCCGCGGCGTCGTAGAAGTCCTCGCTCTCGAAGATCCCGCCACCCCACACGCGGATGAGGTTCACGTTCGCGTCGGCGGCCTGCGTCAGCCGCTCCCGGTAGCGCTGCGCTCCGACGCGCGTCGGGAACGCATCGTCGGGGATCCAGTTGACGCCCTTGACGTAGACGGGCACGTCGTTCACCACCACGACGAAGGGCGTGCCGGCCGCGTCGGGCGTCATCTCGGCGCGGACGGTGCGGAAGCCGATGCGGTGCGACCGCTCGTCGAGGACCTGGTCACCGGCGAGCACGGCGACCGACAGGTCGTACCGGGTCTGCTCGCCGTACCCGCGCGGCCACCAGCGCTCCACGTCCGGGACGACCAGTCGGAGGCGGGCCTCGCCGTCGACCACCTCGGCGTGGGCGTCGACCCCGCCGACGGAGGCGGCCACCGCGAGGGGTTCGTCGCCCGTGGCCTCCACGACCACGCGGAGGTCGACGACCCCCGCGCCGTCCTCGACGGTGGCGGAGACGATCGAGTCGGCGATGTGCGCGGTCGACCAGGTCTCGAGCCGGACGGGCCGCCAGATGCCGCTGGTCGCCGTGTCGAGCCCCCAGTCCCACCCGTAGCTGCAGGCCATCTTGCGCAGCGCGTTGAAGGGATGGTGGTTCACGTGCGGGCGGTAGTCCTGCTCGAGAGAGGCGCGGTCCGCCTCGGGCACGGGAGCGGAGAACACCACCTCGAGACGGTTCTCACCGGTGTGCAGTCGACCGGCGACCGGCACCCGGTAGCTGCGGTGCTGGTTCCGGCTCTCCAGGACGACCTCCCCGTTCAGCCGGACCGTCGCCACCGTGTCGAGACCCCCGAACACCAGGTCCGCCCGCTCGGTGTCGATGCCCGCCACGACGAAGGTGGTCGAGTACCGCCACGAGGTGCTGCCGATCCACTCCTGCAGCTTCTCGTTGGTGCCGAGGTACGGGTCCGCGATCAGGCCGGCCGCCAGCAGGTCGGTGTGCACCGAACCCGGTATCGAGGCGGTCGTTGCGCCGGCGGCGCGGACCGCCTCGGGTACGGGCCCGTGCAGGGCCTCCACTGTCCAGCCGTCGTGCAGCGTGCGGCTCGTGGTCTTCTCGGCGGTCACGGAGAGCTCCTTCGTTCGATCTCGTACGCGCGGCGGCCGGCCGGGCAGATCACCTGCTCTCTGAAGTGACACTGCGGTGCTCCGGACGCCGCCCAGGGGTCGGCGTTCCGCTGCTCGTACCTACTTGGTGGCGCCCCGGGTGATGCCGTTGTAGATGAAGCGCTGCAGCGCGATGAACACCACGATCGTCGGGATGATCACGATGACGACACACGCCGCGACGAGCTGCTGCGAGGCGCTGTGGGGGCCGATGAACTTGAACAGCGCGGTGGAGATCACCGCGTGCTCCGGGGACGGCAGGTAGAGCAGCGGGATGTAGAACTCGTTGTAGATCGCGATGCCCTTGATGATCACAACGGTCGCGATCGCGGGCTGCAGCAGCGGCAGGACGATCCGCCAGTAGACGCCGAAGCGGGTCGCGCCCTCGAGCATCGCGGCCTCGTCGAGGCTCTTCGGGATCGACTGCATGAACTGGATGAAGATGTAGACGGACACGATGTCCGTGCCGGAGAACAGCAGGATCGCACCGGCGTAGCTGTCCACGAGGCCCAGGCCGTTGACGATCTGGTACGTCGCGACCTGCGTGGTGACGCCGGGCACCAGCGTCGCCACGAGGAACAACCCGAAGACGATCTTCTTGGACCCGAAGTCGAACCGGTCGAGCGCGTACGCGGTCATCGTGCCGAGCAGGATCGTGATGACGATCGAGACGGACAGGATCAGCGCGGTGTTGGCGAAGCCGCGGAGCATGTCGCCCTCGACCCATGCCTGCCCGAAGTTGGCGAAGTTGAACCAGTCCCGTGGTGGTGCGATCGGCGAGGTGGTCGTGTACTCCTGAGCGCTCTTGAGGCTCGCGAAGAGGATGACGACCACGGGCAGCAGCAGCACCAGCGAGAACGCGACCAACGAGGCGTACTTGCCGATGCCGACGAGGGCTCGGGTGCTGGCGTTCGCCGTGTCGGACCGTGGGGGCCGGTGTGCGATCGCTCTGGATGCGACGGACACGTCGTCTGTCTCCGTTCCTCGTCGCGGCGGTCAGTTGAGGGCGACGTCGTCGTCCGGCACGAGCCGGCGCTGCACGACGGTCACCAACAGGACGATGATGAGCAGGACCACCGCCATCGCGGATGCGAAGCCGACCCGCTGGAAGACGAAGGCCTGCTGCACCGTGGTGATCACGAAGGTGCTGCTGCCGTTGGCCCCGCCGGTCATGATGTACGGGAGCTCGAACACGGCGAGCGAGCCGGCGATCGCCAGGACGAACGACAGGCTGATGATGCGCTTGATGCTCGGCGCGATGATGTACCGGAACTTGTGCCAGGCGTTCGCCCCGTCGAGGTCGGCCGCTTCGTAGGTCTCCTCAGGGATCGACTGGATCGCCCCGAGGAAGAGGACGAAGTTCAGCCCCGTGTACCGCCAGACGGAGGCGGCGGCGATCGAGAGGTTCACCCACGACGGGTTCCCGAGCCACAGCGGGTTGCTGTCGGCGGAACCCAGCCCGAGCCCGGCAAGCGTCGCGTCGAGCGTTCCGCCCGGGCGGAAGAAGAACAGGAAGATCAGCCCGATCGCGACGCCGTTCAGCAGGTACGGGAAGAAGATGACGCCCTTGAACAGGTTCCTGAACCGGGTGCTGAAGCTGAGCACCGTCGCGAAGTACAGCGCCAGGGCCATCTGGACGAACGACGCGGCGAAGTAGTACAGGCTCACGAAGAACACCCGGAAGTACTGCGGGTTCGTGAAGAGCGAGACGAAGTTGTCGAGCCCGACGAAGTTCTTCTCGAGCGAGATGCCGTCCCAGTCGGTCACCGAGTACCAGATCAGGTTGACCACGGGGTAGTAGGTGAGCGTGATCAACAGCACCAGGGGGACGGCGAGGAAGAGCAGGGGCGTCACCCGCAGCTCGCCGTGCGGTCCGCGCAGTCCGCGTCTGCGGCGGCGGGTGGGGGACGCCGCCCTGTCGAGCGCCTTCTCGAACTTCATGCCGGTCGCGGCATCGCCACCGATCTCGGACATCTGCCCACTTTCGCCGAAGGGGGTTGGCGGGACACCGGCCGGGCCGCGGACATGGTCCGCGGCCCGGCCGGACCTGGGGTCAGCCCGAGGCCTGTGCCTTGGCCCACGCGCTGTCGAGGCTCGCGAAGTACGACTCCTTGGTGCCCGATGCGGCACCACGGGCGACGTCGACCAGCTTCTGCCGGTAGATGCCACCGGTCAGGTCCAGCTGCGAGGTCTTCATCAGCGTCGCCTGCAGGTTCTCCTTGCCCTCCGGGGCCGGGTCCTGCTCCACGTACTGCACGCCCAGCTTCGTGAAGTCGGCGAGCGTGGCCGGGTTCTTGCTGTCCACGGCGGCGTTGATGGCGCCGGAGAGGTCGGCGTACCCCGACTCGAGGCTGAACCACTTGATCCAGGCCATCGCCGTGGCCTTGTTGCTGGACTCCTTGTTGATCGCGCTGAAGTAGTCCGGTGCCGTCGTCGAGACGAACTTGCCGTCGACCTGGTAGGGGAAGGGCATGTAGCCGATCTCGTTCGGGTCCCGGCCGGCCGTCTTGGCCGCGTCACGCATCTGCTGGATCGCCCAGGACCCGAGGTACATGGTGCCGATCTTGCCGGTGGCGAGCAGGCCCTTCGAGCCCTCCCACGCGGTGGTGGTCGGGTCCTTCTCCGTCAGCCCCTCCTTCACGACGTCGAAGAGGAGCCCGTCCGAGACGGCGAGGTAGGAGTTGGTCCCTGTCCACGGCGCCGCCATCGTGTTGATGGCGTTGTTCTCGTTCTTGTCGCCCCGCAGGCTCGGGTTGCCGTTCCACTGGGACAGCGGCCACTGGTCCTTGTAGTTCGTGTAGTACGGGATCGCGCTCGTCTTCGCCTTGATCTGCTTCAGGGCGGCGATGAACTCCGCCGGGGTCGTCGGCGTCGTGGTGACGCCGGCGTTCTTCCACACGGTCTTGTTGTAGACGAAGCCCATCGCCGTACCGAACTGCGGGATGCCGTAGGCGGTGCCGCTGTAGGACTTGCCCGTCATGTACCGGTACGTCTTCGACAGTTCCTCAGTCTTGCCGAGCGGCTCGAAGAACGACGAGAACTGGTTCGGCGAGACCGCCGTCGGGATCGCCAGGACGTCGCCGACGTTCCCGGACGAGAGGCGCGTCGTGACGTCCTGCTCGTAGTTGGTGATGCCCTCGAAGGTCACCTCCGTACCCGGGTACTTCTTCGTGAAGTCCGCCGCGTACTTCTTCATCGTGCCGTCGGTGATCAGGTCGGTCCGCTGCGTCAGGACCTTGATCGAACCGGTGACGTCCCCCTCAAGACCACCGCCGCCCGAACCGGAGTCCCCGCCGTTCGAGCATGCGGTGAGTCCGGCTAGGACGACGAGTGCCCCGAAGCCGGCCATTGCGCGCCGCAGAGTCATGCATTCTCTCCTCTTGATCGTCATTGACCGACAGGGGAGCCGCGACCGCGGCTGCTGTGCCGACCACGGACGGTACACGCGGCCCACAAGGGGGTCAAGTGTCTTGACCATCGTTGTCATCGCGACCTCAGGCCGGGAGGGGACGAGGCCGCAGCGCGCAACGAGGTGCTCAGGGGCGTTCGAGCGAGGTCCGTGGGCACGGCCGGGCATCGCGCAGGCCTAGGTTGACATCGTGGGTCAGTGGAGAGTTCGGACCGGGGACCTTCGACCGGTCATCCCACTGGACCGCCCGATGGCCGGTCTGCTCACCTCGCTCGAGCCGGCGTGGCCGAGGCTCGCGATCGCGGTGCTGGCATACCTGGTGAAGGACAGCCCGATCTGGGTCCTCCCGGTGATCACCGCGGGGGTGATCGACACCGTCGTCGCGGGCGGCCCTGCGATGACTCTCGTGCTGTTCGGTGTTGCGGCGCTCCTGCTGGTCGGACTGAACTACCCGGTCTCGCAGGTCTACGTCCGACTGTTCATGTCGACGGTGCGCGATCTAGGCGTCGCGCTCCGCAACCAGCTCGCGCATCGCCTGCAGGAGCTGTCGATCGGGTTCCACAACCGCTCCAGCTCGTCGGTGATGCAGACGAAGGTGGTACGCGACGTCGAGAACGTCGAGTTGATGCTGCAGCAGGGAGCGAACCCGCTGCTCAGCGCGCTCGGCGTGATCGTCGGAGCGATCACGGTGGTCCTCGTACAGGTCCCCGGGTTCCTGGTGCTGTTCCTCCTCGTCGTGCCCCTCTCCGTCGGACTCGTGCGCGGCGCCCGCAAGCGCTCCGAGACCCGCAACGAGCGGTTCCGACGGGACGTGGAGTACCTGTCCTCGCAGGTCGGCGAGATGGCCTCCCTGCTGCCCATCACCCGAGCCCACGGGCTGGAGGTGGTGGCGACCCGCCGGATGGTTGCGAGCGCCCGCAACGTGCGGGACTCCGGCTTCACCTTGGATCTGCTGAACGGCCGGTTCACGTCCCTCGCGTGGGTGGCCTTCCAGTTCCTCTCGATCGTGTGCCTGGTCGGCGCCGGCCTCGTGTCGGTGACGGGCATCCTCGCGGTCACACCCGGCCAGGTGGTCCTGCTCAGCACCTACTTCGTCATGCTGACGAACTCGATCGTGAACCTGCTGAACCTGGCACCGCTCGTGACGAAGGGCAGGGAGTCGCTGCGGTCGATCGCCGAGGTGCTCGAGGAGCCCGACGTCGAGCAGAACGCGGGCAAGCCGACACTGGAGCGCGTCACCGGACGGCTGGTGTTCGCCGAGGTCGACTTCCGCTACCCGGATTCGGACGCCCTCGCTGTCGACGCCCTCGACCTCGATGTCCGCCCGGGAGAAACCGTCGCCTTCGTCGGGCGGTCCGGGTCCGGTAAGTCCACGGTGCTGAACCTCGCCCTCGGGTTCCTCCGGCCGACCAGCGGCCGGATCCTGATCGATGGCGTCGACATGGACACGCTGGACCTGCGGACCATGCGGAAGGCGGTCTCCGTCGTCCCCCAGGAGTCGGTGCTGTTCACGGGCAGCATCCGGGACAACGTCACCTACGGACTCGACCACGTCGACGACCAGCGCGTCGTCGCGGCGCTCGTCGATGCGAACGCCTGGGACCTCGTGCAGGATCTGCCCGACGGTCTCGACACGCTGCTCGGAGAGTCCGGCGCGCGGCTCTCGGGCGGCCAGAAGCAGCGGATCTCCATCGCAAGGGCCCTGATCAGGGACCCGCGTGTGCTGCTGCTGGACGAGGCGACGAGCGCCCTCGACAGCGAGTCGGAGCAGCTGGTCCAGGAGGCGCTCGCACGGCTGCGCAGAGGGAGGACGACGCTCGTGGTCGCGCACCGGCTCTCCACGATCCGTTCTGCTGATCGCATCGTCGTGCTCGACCAGGGGCGCATCGTCGAGATCGGCACGCACCTGCAGCTGGTCGAGGCCGGCGGCGTCTACGCGGGTCTGCACGCGATCCAGGCCGGCTGAGGAGGAGATCGCGTGCCCCGACCTGCTCCCCCCGCCAGGTCTGGCACGGTCAGGGATCCGTCAGACGTGGTGGAAGCACCGGTGAGAGCTGCGCAGCACCAGCTGCACGGGGAGCACGATCTGCTCCAGCGCACCGTCCAGCGCACCGAGGCGTCGCAAGGCGAGGTTCGCTGCGACCTCGCCCATCTCCTGCGGGTTGTGCGAGACAACGGACAACCCGAGCGTCTCCGCGAGTTCGAAGTCGTCGAAGCCGATCAGTGCTGTGTCGGTGCCGGCCCGCTGGATCGCGCGGAACGCCCCGAACGCCGACCGGTTGTTCCCGGCGAAGATCGCATCCGGAGGCTGCGCAGCCGCGAGGAGCTGCGTCGTCGCGGCGTCCGCCGTCTCGACCGACACCCCGTCCTCGCGGACGAGCGCCGGCTCCTGGTCGAGTCCGCGGATGACCAGTGCGTCTCGGTAACCGTGCAGCCGCTCGCGGTGGGTGTAGAGGTGGCTGGAGCTGCCGACGAAGCCGATTCGACGGTGACCGGCTTCCGCGAGCGCCAGCCCTGCCGCACGGGCGCCACCGCGGTTGTCGAAGATCACGGAGTCGCTCGCGGCATTCGAGAGCGGGCGATCGACGGCGACGATCGGCGTTCCGAGCTGGCGCTCGCCTTCGAGGTAGGAGTGGTCCCTGGCGATCGGCACGAGCAGGAGCGCGAGGACCCGACGCTGCAACATGCTGTCGACGGTCGGGTGCTCCCGCGACTCCTGGTCGTCGGACGCCGCCATCACAAGGGTCAGTCCTCGTGCGGCGGCCGCCGCACTCACGCCTACCGCGACCTGCGAGTAGAACGGGTTGGTCAGGTCCCCGATCACGAAGGCGAGGGTCGAGGCTCTGCCGCCCTGACGGAGCTCCCTCGCCATCGCGTTCGGGCGGAACCGCAACGCGGTCGACGCCTGGACGACGCGAGAGCGCGTCGAGCTCTTGACGCTCGGATGATCGTTCAGCGCCCTCGACACGGTCTTGATGCTGACCCCCGCCAGGCGCGCGACGTCCGCGACAGTCGCACGGCTGAGAGCAGAACGCACATCCGGGATGTCCTGGCCAGGCATCCGCCCAGCGTAGGGGGGCCGTCAGGACGTCGACACAGCCGAGACGACGGGGATGAGGCCGGCGGCGGGGCCGCGGATCCGGGCTCGACGGGAGCCTGCCCGCGTCACGGACAGGCTCCCGTCGAGCGGTCCATCGCTCAGCCGGCCTGATGCCTCACCGTGTTCCCGGGCGCCGGCGACCACGCGGCCTGCCGCCGGGCGTGCGCGGTGAGCACGGCGGCCGTGGCACTCGGGTAGACGATGCGGAACCCGTCGTAGTCCCCGTACAGCGTCCCGTCGTCGGTGCGAGCGGTGACGATCCACGCGCTGTCGCCCGCACCTCCGGCGGACTCCACCGCACCGGTCCAGTCGGTGTAGGTCGCGACCTGCTCCGCCTCGCTGTACCCGTTCGCCTGGCTGGCGTCGGGCAGACCGAACTCCTCGATCACGACCGGCTTGCCGAGCGTCTTCCCGTCCCGGATGTGGTCGGTGATCCAGGTGTGGCCCCAGGCCTGCGGGTCGGCGGTCTCGCCCCATGCGACGGGGTACAGGTGGACGGTCCCGTAGTCGACATCGGGCAGCGACACCAGTCGCTTCCAGGCGACACCCTCGTAGGCCGAGTACGGGTAGTCGCTGGCGGCGGGGTCGCCGTAGAAGCCCTCGTCCCCGACGCTGACCAACTGGCGGGGCGCGATCCGGGAGACGTACCGGCTCATCTCCGCCGCCCACGAGACGAGGGTGTCGCCGCTGGTGTCGGAGGAGCACCGCGGCTCGTTCGCCAGCTCCCACGTCATGATCGTCGGGTCGGCGTTGTACGCCAGGCCCGTGTACCGGTTCGTCCGGGTGATGACGTGCCGGGCATACGCCTTGTAGGCCCTGCGGATCTCCCGGTTGCGGTAGAAGTCGTCGTGTCCGCCGGCGGAGAACCACCGCACGTACTGGTTCATCCCGCCGAAGTCGTCCCAGTTGTTGGTCAGCACCAGCACCAGGCGCAGACCGAGCTGACCGGCCTTGTAGACCGCGTAGTCCAGGTGCTCGAACCCGTCCTCGTCGTAGACGTAGGGCCTCGGCTGCAGGACCACACCGTTGGACGGGTTGCCGTCCAGGAAGGCCCACGCGCGCACCGTCTTCAGCTGCATCGCCGCGATGTCGTTGAGGACGCTGTCGATCATGTAGTGCGAGGAGTAGTGCAGGTAGTAGTTGTTGGTCCCGGCCCAGCGCCACGGGGCACCGTCGACGACGAACTCCCCGCCGCGGGT
>CAXTBU010000013.1:45695-52075 GCA_964242885.1 uncultured Actinomycetales bacterium | reverse complement strand
CAGCGGGGGGAGCCCTGGCAGCGGGGGGAGCCCTGGCAGCGGGCGGAGCCCCGCCCGCGCCGGCCGCGGTCGGCGAGCTGGCCGCGCGGGTGCTGGACCGGGTCGGCACCGCGGTGGTGGGCCACCGCGGCCCGCTGCGCCTTGCCCTGGCCGCCGTGCTGGCCGGTGGGCACGTGCTGTTCGAGGACGTCCCCGGCACCGGCAAGACGCTCACCGCGGCGACGATGGCGAGCACCCTCGGGCTGGACTTCCGGCGCATCCAGTGCACACCGGACCTGCTGCCGGCCGACGTCACCGGCTCGTTCGTCTACGACCCGGGGCGGTCGGAGTTCACCTTCTCCCCCGGACCGGTGTTCACCGGCCTGCTGCTGGCCGACGAGATCAACCGGACCCCGCCGAAGACCCAGTCCGCGCTGCTGGAGGCCATGCAGGAACGCCAGGTCACGGTCGAGGGCCGGACGTTCCCGCTGCCCCGGCCCTTCCACGTGCTGGCGACCGCGAACCCCGTCGAGTTCGAGGGCACCTACCCGCTGCCCGAGGCGCAGCTGGACCGGTTCCTGGCCCGGCTGTCCTTCGGCTACCCCGATGCCGCCGACGAGGCCGAGGTGCTGTCCCGGCGGATCGCCCGCCGCCGCGAGCGGATCGACGTCGAGCCGGTGGTGGACGCCGAGCAGCTGCTGGCGATGCAGGCCGGGGTGGAACTGGTGGACGTCGACCCGGACGTGATCGCCTACTGCGTCCGGCTGGCCGCGGCCACCCGGACGCACCCGTCGGTGGAGATCGGAGCGAGCCCGCGCGGGTCGGCCGCGCTGGGGCTGCTGGCGCGGGCGCTGGCCGTGGTCGACGGCCGCGGTTTCGTCCTCCCGGAGGACGTCAAGGCGGTGGCCGTCCCCGCACTGGCGCACCGGTTGACGCTGCGTGCCGAGACGTGGAGCAGCGGTGTGTCGGCCGAATCCGTCGTCACCCAGCTGCTCGCCCAGGTGCCGGCACCCGCCTCGGCGCGGTCAGCCGGTACTGCAGGCCACGGGGCGGGTACCCGGTGACCTGGTCGGTCAGTCCTGCGCTGCGGGGCACCGCGGTCGCGGCGGTCGCGGTCGTGCTGGCCGGCCTGGTCCTCGGCCGCCCCGACCTCGTCGTGCTGGCCGGCCCCCTCGGACTGGCGGTGCTGCTCGCCGTGGTCCGCGGCCGGCCGGCCGGGGAACCGGTGGCCCTGAGCTCGGCCCCGGGCCTGCTCGGTGAGGGCCGGCCGTTCCCGGTGGCCGTCGAGCTCACCGGGTTGGCCGGGGCGCAGCTGGCGGTGGTCCGGGTGCCGGACCCGGACGGTCACCCGCAGGGGTCCGTGCGCGTCGTCGCGGTCCGGGACGGCCGGGCCCGGGTGCAGGTCACCGTCTCTGGACTCGGGTGGGGCGAGCACGTCGTCGCATGCCCGGACCTGCTCGGGGTCGGCCCGGACGTCGCGTTCACCGCCGGCCCGCGCAACGGGACCCCCCGCTCGGCCACCGTCCTGCCGGCCGTCACCGAGGTCGGCGCGGTCCCGCTGCCGCCGCGGGCGGGCGGCCTCGTCGGCAGCCACCGGACCCGCCGGCCCGGCGACGGCTCGGAGCTGCTCGACGTCCGGGAGTTCGCCGTCGGTGACCGGCTGCGGCGCATCGACTGGCGGGTGACCGCGCGCCACGGCACGAGGCAGGGCGCCGGCCGGATCGAGCGGCTCTACGTCCGCCGGACGGCCGTCGACGCCGACGCCGACCTGGTGCTGTGCGTCGACACCCGTCTCGACCTCGGTGCGGAGGTCGGCGGCTGGGCGCGGCCCGACGAGTACCCCGCCGCGCCCGGCAGCGGTGCCGCGCGACCGGGCGGCAGCCTCGACACCGCGGTCCGGGCGGCCGCCGGCCTGGCGGCCGGACAGCTGCGCAGCGGGGACCGGGTGGCGCTGGTGGACCTGGGGCGCACCGGCGGTGGCCTGCGCGCCGGGACGGGCCGACGGCACCTGCAACGCCTGCGGCTGGCGCTGGCCCGGTGCCGCGTCCAGCCGCAGGGCCGGTGGCTGCGGCTGCACCCGGCCTCGGTCCGGCCCGGTGCGACGGTCGTCGTGCTGTCCCCGTTCGCCGACGCGGCGATCGCCGCCTTCGCCGCGGCCCTGCACCGGCGGGGCGACCGCGTGCTCGCCGTCGACACCCTGCCCGTCCCCCTGCAGCAGGACCCGTCGTCGCCCGCCGCCGCCGAGGCACTGCGCGTGGTCCTCGCCGAGCGGACGCTGCGGCTGCGCGCGCTGGCCGACGAGGGCGTTCCCGTCCTGCGGTGGAACCGTGCCGTGGTCGGTGCCGCGCTGGCCCGCATGCGCCGGCCGGTCGGCGGTCGCCGGTGAGCACCGATCTCGATGTGCCCGGTCCAGTGGCGGGACCGCCCGTGCCGGCGGGCGAGGAACCGGCTTCCCCGCCGCCGACCGGTCCCGGTTGGCTGGTGCGAGCACTGCTCTGCGGTGCCGTGGTCGCGGTCGTCGCGCTGACGGTGCTGCCATGGCCCGGCCCGATCGTCACCGTGCTCGTGGCCGGCGCCGGCGCCGTCGTCCTGGTGACACCGGGCGGTTACGCGACCGGCGTGCTCGTCGCCGCCGTGGCGGTCGGGGTGGGCAGCGGCTCCCCGGAGGTCGACGTGCGCCTCGCCGCGCAGGCCGCGCTGCTGCCGCTGGTCGGTGTCGCGTCCGCGCTGGCCGGTGCCGTCCCGGCGACCGCGCGGGTCGAATGGGCGGCGTTGCGCCCGTCCGGGGTCCGGGTGGCCGTCGCCGCCGCCACCGCCGTCGTGCTCGCCCGAGTGGCCGCGGCCACCCCGGCCGCGACCGGGGCCGGGGCGTGGCTGGCCGTGGTCGGCCTGGCCGTCGCCGGCCTGGTCGTCGGCGGGCTGCTGGCCGGCCGGCACCGGTCGTCGGACGCCGACTGACCCGGAGCCGGGCGAACCAGCGGGCCGGCTACAGCCGCTTCCGACGGATCGGTGACCGCCCCGGCGGCTGCACCGGCTCGGGGAGCAGCGGCTCCCGCGCGATCAGGGGACGGGTCACCGGCTCCCCGGCGAGAACGGTGATCTCCTCCGCGCCGTGGTGGAGCAGGACGCTCGCGTGTTCGCCGTCGTGCACCGAGTAGGTCGCCTGGCCCTCCCGGACCGCCACGTTGAGCTTCGCCCCGCGCCACCGCAGGTTGAACTCCAGCCCGGTCACCTGCTGCGGCAGGATCGGGTCGAACTTCAGCGTCCCGCGGTGGTCGCGCATCCCCCCCAGGCCGGCCACCACCGCGAGCCAGGCCCCGGCGAGCGAGGCGATGTGCAGGCCGTCGCCGGTGTTGTGCTCCAGGTCGCGCAGGTCCATCATCGCGGCCTCGGCGAGGTAGTCGTAGGCCAGCTCCACGTGCCCGACCTCGGCGGCCAGCACCGCCTGGGTGCACGGGGACAGCGAGGAGTCGCGCACCGTCCGCCGCTCGTAGTAGTCGACGTTGCGGGCCTTGTCCTCGGCGCTGAACTGGTCCCCGCACCAGTGCATCGCCAGCACCAGGTCGGCCTGCTTGAGCACCTGCTTGCGGTAGAGGTCGAAGTAGGTGCGGTGCAGCAGCAGCGGGTAGTCCGAGGCGGGCGTGCCCTCGAAGTCCCACTCGGCGTAGTGGGTGAACCCGGCGCACTGCTGGTGCACCCGCCGCTCGTCGTCGTAGGGCACGTTCATCCCGGTGGCCGCGTTGCGCCAGCGGGCGACCTCCTCGTGGTCGACCCGGTAGGCGTGGGCGTCGTCCGGGTACTGCAGGACCAGGTCGGCCGCGCCGGTCAGCGCCCGCTTGGCCATCAGGTTGGTGTAGACGTTGTCGTCCGCGAGCGAGCTGTACTCGTCCGGCCCGGTGACGCCGTCGATGTGGAACCCGCCGCGGCCGTCGTGGTGCCCGACGGAGTAGAGCAGCCGGGCCACGGACACCAGCAGTTCCAGGCCCTTCGTACGCGCGAAGTCCTCGTCCCCGGTCGCGGCGACGTAGCGCAGGACCGCGTCCCCGATGTCCGCGTTGACGTGCATCGCCGCCAGCCCGGCCGGCCAGTACCCGGAGCACTCCTCGCCGTGGATCGTCCGCCACGGGAAGGCCGCACCGTCCAGGTCCAGCTGCGCCGCCCGGTCACGTGCCAGGTCCAGGGTCGAGTGGCGCCACGCCAGGGCGTCCCGGACCGCGCTGGGGCGCAGATAGGTCAACACCGGCAGCACGAACTGCTCGGTGTCCCAGAACACGTGGCCGTCGTAGCCCGGACCGGTCAGCCCCTTGGCCGGGATCGCGCGCTGTTCGGCCCGCGCGCCGGACTGCAGGGTGTGGAACAGCGCGAAGCGGACGGCCTGCTGGACCTCGGCGTCACCCTCCACGACGACGTCCGCGGCATCCCAGAACTCGTCGAGGTACTCCCGCTGGGACCGGACCAGCTCGGCCCAGCCGGTCGCCACCACCCCGTCGACGGCGCCGGAGACCTGGTCCCGCAGCGCCGGCACGGACCGGTTGCCCGACCACCCGTACCCGAGGAACTTCGTGACGACGAGCTTCTCGCCCTGCTGCAGCGTGCAGGTGATCGTGGTCCTCGCCCAGTCCGACTCGAGCTCGGTACCGATCCGCCATCCGCGCGGGGTGCCGTCCGGGCCGTCGCCGTCCTCGTCCGGGGAGGCCGGCGCGGAGCCCGGCCCGTCGGTGTCGCGGGACGGCAACCGCCCGCCCGGCCCCTCGACCAGGTGCTGCATCGCGGCGCCCATCCGCAGGCCGCTGCGCTTGGTCCGGTGCACGAGCACCGCTCCGGCGCCGCCGTCCGGCACGTGCGCGTCCTCGCCGACCAGCGGGGACTCGAGGATCGAGGCGACGCGGGGGTCCTTGGACTGAGCCGGCATCTGCTCGTTGGCGACGAGCTCGGACTGCACGATGATCCGCGCCGGCCCGTCCACCGGCTCGATCTCGTACCGGATGCCGACGACCGCCCGCTGGTTGAACGACACCACCCGGGTCGAGCGGACGCGGACCGTGCGCCGGGCCGGCGACTCCCACTCGACGGTGCGGTCCAGGGTGCCGGCCCGCAGGTCCAGGAGCCGCTCGTGGTGCTTGAGGTCGCCGTAGCGCAGGTCGAAGGGCTCGTCGTCCACCAGCAGCCGGATCAGCTTGCCGTTGGTGACGTTGACGACCGTCTGACCGGACTCGGGGTAGCCGTAGCCGGCCTCGGCGTAGGGCAGCGGCCGCGACTCGTAGAACCCGTTGAGGTAGGTGCCGGGCAGGCCGAACGGCTCGCCCTCGTCCAGGTTGCCGCGCATCCCGATGTGGCCGTTGGACAGTGCGAACAGGGACTCGGTGGTGGAGAGCGCTGCTTCCTGCAGCGTCGTCTCCCGGACCACCCATGCCTCGACCGGCAGCGCGTCGGCGTTCAGCACCCGCGGATCCCCCGTCCGGCCGGTTCGCCGTCGAGCAACTGGTCCAGGTCCGTGACGACCGTGTCGGCGCCCGCGTCGAGCAGGTCCTGGGCGTGGGTCCCGCCGAGCCGGTCGACGCCGACCACCCACCCGAAGGCGCCGGACCGGCCGGCGGCCACCCCGGCGAGCGCGTCCTCGAAGACGACCGCCGCGGCGGCGGGGACGCCGAGCTCACGGGCGCCTTCGAGGAAGGTGTCCGGAGCGGGCTTGCCGCGCAGGTGCCGTTCGGCGGTGGTGACGCCGTCGACGCGGACCTCCAGCAGGGCGGCGATCCCGGCGGACTCCACCACGTCGCGGCAGTTCGCGCTGGCCGACACGACGGCGCGGCGCAGGCCGGCGTCGCGCGCGGCCTCCAGGTAGCGGCGGGAGCCCGGGTACGCCTCGACGCCGCCGTCCCGGATCTTCTGCAGCACGATCGCGTTCTTCCGGTTGCCCAGGCCCTGCACCGAGACCTCGCCCGACGGCTGGTCGACCGGGTCGTCGGCGGCCCCCTCGGGCAGGGAGATCCCGCGGGAGGCCAGGAAGTCGCGCACCCCGTCGGCGCGCGGCTTGCCGTCGACGTAGGAGTTGTAGTCCGCGCCCGGGTCGAACGGGACGAACGCGGCGCCGTCGCGGGCGCGCAGGAAGTCGTCGAAGATCTGCGTCCACGCGGCGTTGTGCACCTTCGCGGTGGGCGTCAGCACCCCGTCGAGGTCGAACAGGCAGGCCGTCACCGAGTCCGGGAGTCCGAGCACGTGCCCAACCTATGGGCGTGGCCCGGCCCCCACACGACCGAACCGCGGCGCCCGGCCCTTCGGCCGGACGCCGCGGCGCCTGTTCCCGTGCTGTTCACCCGGCTGCCGGCCGGGTGGAGGTCAGCTCCGGTCGGTCGTTCCCTCGGTCGTTCCCTCGGTTGGGCCCTCGGCCTGCTCGGCCTGCT
>CAXTBU010000013.1:42372-45595 GCA_964242885.1 uncultured Actinomycetales bacterium | reverse complement strand
TCGGTCGTTCCCTCGGTCGTTCCCTCGGTTGGGCCCTCGGCCTGCTCGGCCTGCTCGGCCTGCTCGGCCTGCTCGGTCGGGGTCGCCTCGACGGCGGGCGCGGACGCCACGTCGCTGGAGATGGCGACCCGCACGGTCTCCGGGACCACCGGCGCCGGGTACAGCCCGGCGATGCGGACCCGCAGGATGCCGGCGCTGTAGTCCGCCGTCACCGCGTCGGGCGCGATGCCCTCGGGCAGCGCGACGCTGCGGGAGAAGCGGGACACGGTCCGACCGGTGTCCGCAACCGACCGGCGGACACCGGAGACGGTGAGGGTGCGCCCGGTCAGCTCGACCGAGAGGTCCGCCGCCGGGTCCAGGCCGGGGGCCTCGACGGTCAGGACGCCGTCCTCGCCGTCGGCGCGCAGGGCGACCTGCGGGCCGACGGGTACGAACCGGACCGGGGACCAGACCGGCGCGGCGAACGGGGCGAACAGGTCGGCGGTCCGGACCGGGCGGGCCGGACGTCGTAGAACGATCGTGCTCATGGTGATCTCCTCGAGTTGACCCAGACGCCGCCTGCAGTGGCGCCGACTGAGTGAACTTGAGTCGCCTTGGCTCTATTCCGGTCGGCGCCACTCGTCGTCCCCGCGCGCCGGGTGCGCACCGCGGTGGGGACCCGGCCGGTCCAGCTCCGGGTCGTTCCCGCCGTAGATCCAGGTGGGCGCCTCGGCGGCGTCGTCCGGTGCGTCGGCGTACCCGGGCATCGCGTACCCGGCGCCCGCGTCCCCGCTCGGGACACCGGACCGCGAGTACCCGCTCGGCGGTGGGAACTCGACGGACGCGGGCCTCTCCCCGACGAACCCCTCGTCCCGCGAGGTGCGGGCCGTGGCGGTGGTGCCCCACTCGACCGTCTCCGGCTCCGGCGTCGCGGAGCGCGACAGGGGGCGAGCCGCCGCGGAGGGCGACTGGGCGTGCGCCGTGGTCGGCGCCTCGCCGGGGTGCACCGGTGCCGGGGCGGACGCAGCGGCGTGGATGCGGGCCGCTTCCCGGCGGTGCTCCTCGGCGATCCGCTCCTGCTCGGCCCTGCGCTCGGCCTCGGCCAGCTCGGCCGCCACCCGCGCCTGCTCGCGGGCCTGCGCCGCGGCGGCGACGCGCGCGGAGATGACCGGGGACTCCCGTTCCGCCGTCGCGAGCCAGCCCTCCCAGCGGGACTGCATCGGGCGTACCAGCCCGCCGCCGACGCCGACCACGAGGATGCCGCCGACGGTCGCGAGCACGGTGACCAGGACCGGGGTGGTGACGGCCGTCGCGACCCCCAGCTGCCCCAGCGCCGCGACGACGCCCAGGCCCAGGACGAGGGCGCCGGCGACCGTGCCCAGGGTCCGGCCGTAGGACAGGCCGGACAGGGTGCCGGTGACCAGGTCGCGGACCGCCTTGGCGACGGCGGCGACGACCACGAGCAGGACGATCGCGAGCAGCACCTGCGGCAGGTAGGCGATCAGTCGGGTGAGCAGGTCGCTGACCGGGTTGGGCCCGAAGGCGCTGAACGCCAGCTGCAGCACGAACAGGGCCAGCGCGTACCAGACGAGCCGGCCCACGATCGCGCTGGCGTCCAGCGAGCTGCGGGCCAGGGCCTTCTTCAGGCCGCCGCGCTCGACGGCGCGGTCGAAGCCGACCCGCTCGAGGAGCTTGTCGACTCCCTTGGCCAGCGCGCGGGCAACGAGCAGCCCGACGACCAGCACCAGCAGGAACAGCGCGAGCTTGGGGACGAACGCGACGACGCTGCCCAGGGCGTCGGTCAGGCTCTGCCGCACGGCGACTCCTCGCAACGGGCGGCACGGGCCGGGCGGCCGCAACGGGCCGGCCGGTCCGGGCCGCGGGAGCTTTCAGCAGACCACAGCGGTCACCGGGCGTCAGCGCCGACGCGCACGCTCGTCCGCGCGACCGGCCGGTTGCCCGACCCGCCGGGCGGTCGGCGGCGGGTGCCAGGATGGCCCGCGATGACGAGCGACCCGGGCCCCGATCCCGGCCCGGGAGCACCCCCGGCCAGACGGACCGGGCTCGGCGCGCTGGCCATCGACACCTCGCCGCTCTCGGTGCCGGCGTTCCGGCGGCTGTGGTCGGCCGGTGTCGTCGCCACGGTCGGCAGCCAGTTCACCGTCGTCGCGGTGCCGCAGCAGCTGTTCCAGCTCACCGGGTCCTCCGCCTACGTGGGCCTGTCCGGGCTGTTCGCCCTGGTGCCGCTGGTGGTCTTCGGCCTGTGGGGCGGCGCCGTCGCGGACCGGGTCGACCGCAAGCTGCTCGTCGTCGTCACCACCGCCGGGATCGCGGTCACCTCCCTGCTGTTCGGGCTGCTGGCGCTGACCGGGACCGCGCGGGTCTGGTCGGTGCTGACCCTGCTGGCGGTGCAGACGGCGTTCGCGGCGGTCAACCAGCCGGCGCGGGCCGCGATGATCCCGCGGCTCGTCGGCCCGGGCCTCGTCGCGTCCGCCAACGCCCTCAACACCACGGTCTTCGCGATCGGCGTCATCGCCGGACCCCTGTTGGCCGGGATCCTGCTGCCGCTCACCGGCGTGACCGCCCTCTACCTGCTGGACGCGATCGGCCTCGCGCTCGCGGTGCTCGTGCTCCGCGGGGTGCCCAGCGCCCCGCCGGAGAACGCGGCCCGCCCGCCGGGCGGGAGCCGGACCGGAGGCGGGACGGGCGGCCTGCGCGACGTCGTCGACGGCTTCGGCTACCTGGCCACGCAGAAGATCCTGCTGGCCTCGTTCGTCGTCGACATCATCGCGATGGTCGCCGGGATGCCTCGGGCGTTGTTCCCGCAGATGGCCCAGCAGACCTTCGGCGGGCCGCCGGACGGGGGCACCGCTCTCGGCCTGCTGAACGCGGGCATCGGGATCGGCGCGGTGCTGGGCGGGCTGACCTCGGGCTGGATCGGCCGGGTGGACCGGATGGGCCGGGCGGTCGTGCTCGCGGTCGGCCTCTGGGGGCTGGCCATGATCGGCTTCGGCCTGACCACCTCGCTGGTGCTGGCGGTCGGGTTCCTCGCGGTCGGCGGACTGGCGGACAACGCGAGTGCGATCCTGCGCTCGACGATCCTGCAGACCGCCGCCACCGACGCCATGCGCGGGCGGCTGCAGGGCGTGTTCACCGTCGTCGTCGCGGGCGGGCCGCGCCTGGGCGACCTGGTGCACGGCGGGGTCGCGGACCTGACCTCGACCCGGTTCGCCGCCGCCGGCGG
>CAXTBU010000013.1:33333-42272 GCA_964242885.1 uncultured Actinomycetales bacterium | reverse complement strand
AGCAGGTCCGAGCCGTAGACGATGCGCACGCCCGCGCGGGCGGCCCGCTCCAGCGCGCCGAGGCCCGCGTCGAGGACGGTGTCGACCTTGGCCCAGCTGTCGGCGGACAGCCCGTGCTCCCGGCCCTCCGCCTTCAGCGCCCAGTAGGTGACCAGCGTCGGCACCAGGAACGCCCGCCGGTCCAGCAGCAGCTCGATGCTCCGGTCGTCCAGCAGGTTGCCGTGCTCGATCGACCGGACGCCGACCTCCAGGGCACGGTTCACCGCGCGGGCGGTGTAGGCGTGCGCAGCGACGTACCGGTTCGCCGCCTCGGCCTCCTCGACGACGGCGCGCAGCTCGTCCAGGGAGTACTGGGTGGAGTCGATCCGGTCCGTCGGCGAGGCGACCCCGCCGCCGGCCATCACCTTGAGGTGGTCCGCGCCCGTCCGCAGCTGGTCCCGGGCGGCGGCCCGCACCGCGTCGACGCCGTCGACGACCCGGCCGAGGGCGGCGCAGCAGGACGGCTCCTCGGTGGCGCGCTGCCCGGGTCCGCGGACGTCGCCGTGCCCGCCGGTCTGGCTCAGGCCCTTGCCGCCGAACAGCACCCGCGGCCCGGTCAGCAGGCCCTCGGCCTGCGCGCGGGCGGTGCCGAAGTCGGCGCCGCCGACGTCGCGGACGGTGGTGAAGCCGCGCTCGAGCATCCCGCGCATCACCCGGGCGGTGTGCGCGGCGACGTAGGTCGGCGCCCAGGTGGGCAGCGCGGCCAGGTCGGCGGTGACGGCCGTGACGTGCACGTGGCCGTCGACCAGCCCGGGCAGCACCCGCAGCCCGGCCGCGTCGACCACCCGCGCGCCGTCCGGCGCCGCGAGTCCGCGGCCGACCTCGGCGACCCGGCCGTCGACGGCGAGCACGTCGTGCCCCTCCAGGTACTCCCCCGCGTCGACGTCCAGGACGTCGGCGCCGCGGACGAGCAGGGCGGCGGAGCTGGTCAACGGATCTCCTCGGTGTCGGCGGTTCCGGCAACCCGGCGTCGGGCGGGGCGAACCGCGTCAGCGTCGGACGCGGCTGGTCCGCTACGCCACTGGCGGGTCGCCCGGGCGGACAGCAGCGGTACCTGGGGACGACGCCCGTCCGACCACAGGCCCTGGTGCACCACCGGTCCGCCGCTCTACCGTCGCGTCCATGAGCACCCCGTTCCCCGGAGACCGGCCCGACGACGTCCGCGCCCAGGGCTACGGCCCCGGCCCGGGGTACGGGCAGCAGGCCCCCGGGTCCGGCCCCGGGTACGGGCCGCACCCGCACGACCCGGCCTATGCGCCCATCGGGTACGGCGGCGGCCCGGTTCAGCCCAGCTCGGACGAGCGGTCGCTGGCGGTGCTCGCCCACCTGCTCGGCGCGTTCGTGTCCTTCGTCGGCCCGCTGGTCATCTACCTGACCCGGGACCGGCGCGACTACGCGAAGGCGCAGGCGGCCGAGGCGCTGAACTTCACCATCACGGTGGCGATCGCCTACATCGCCTCGTTCTCGCTGTTGTTCGTGTTCGTCGGGCTCATCCTGTTGCCGATCGTCGGTGTGTGGTCGGTGGTGATGGCGATCATCGCGGCGGTACGGACCAGCCGCGGCGAGCCGTGGCACTACCCGCTGACCATCCCGTTCATCAGGAGCTGACCGGCCGCGGACCGGGCCCGCCACCGGCAGCGGCCCGGCCTCGGCGAGCCGATCGGTGGCCCGGTCGGCAGACTCGGCCGGATGACCGACAGTCACCCCGGGAGTACGCGCTGGTTGTTCGGTGACCAGCTCGGGCCGCACTTCCTCGATTCCCCGGACCAGCGGGTCGTGCTCATCGAGAGCCGCGCCGTGTTCCGCCGGCGCCAGTTCCACCGCGCGAAGGCCCAGCTGATCCTGTCCGCGATGCGCCACCGCGCGGCCGAGCTCGGCGAGCAGTGCACGTACCTGCGCACGGACACCTACCGCGAGGGGCTGGACCGGGTCGACGGGCCGCTGTCGGTCTGCCAGCCCACGTCCTGGGTCGCGGACCGGTTCGTGCGCCGGCTGGCCACCGAGCGCGAGCTGGCAGTGCTCCCGGCCCGCGGGTTCGCCACCGCGCGGGAGGACTTCACCCGCTGGGCCGACGGGCGGGGCCGGCGCCGGCTGCTGATGGAGGACTTCTACCGCGATGCGCGTCGCCGGTTCGACGTGCTGCTGGACGGCGCGGAGCCGGCCGGTGGCCGGTGGAACTACGACGAGGACAACCGGCAGGCACCGCCGCGCGGCCGGACCGCGCTCGGGCTGCCGACGCCCTACCGGCCGGCCGAGGACGAGATCGACGCCGAGGTCCGCGCCGACCTCGACCGCTGGGAGGCCGACGGCGACGTGAGCTTTGCCGGCGACGACGGTCCGCGGCGGTTCGCGGCCACCCGGTCCGAGGTGCTCGCGGTGCTCGCGGACTTCCTGGAGCACCGGCTGTCCGACTTCGGGCCGTACGAGGACGCGATGCTCTCCGGCGACCCGTGGATGGCGCACTCGATGCTGTCCGCGCCGCTGAACCTCGGGCTGATCCACCCGCTGGAGGCCGTCGAGCAGGCCGAGCAGGCCTACCGGGGCGGCAGCGCGCCGCTGGCCAGCGTCGAGGGGTTCTGCCGCCAGCTCATCGGGTGGCGCGACTACGTGTGGAACCTCTACTGGTACCTCGGCGAGGACTACCGGCACGGCAACGCGCTGGCCGCGAGAGCACCCGTCCCGGACTGGCTGGCCGAGCTCGACGCGGACGCGGTCGGCGCCGCCTGCCTGTCCGGGGTGCTCGGGGACCTGCGCCGCTCCGGCTGGGTCCACCACATCCCCCGGCTGATGGTGCTGGGCAACTGGTTCCTGCAGCACGGCATCGAGCCGCTGGCGGTCAGCGCCTGGTACCAGCGCTGCTTCGTCGACGGCTACGACTGGGTGATGGTGCCCAACGTCGTCGGGATGTCCCAACACGCCGACGGCGGGGTGATGGCCACCAAGCCCTACGCCGCGGGCGGTGCGTACATCGACCGGATGAGTGACTACTGCTCCGGGTGCCGGTACGACCCGAAGGTCCGCGTCGGGGAGCAGGCGTGCCCGTTCACCGCCGGGTACTGGCGCTTCCTCGACGACCACGCCGACCGGCTGGCGACCAACAACCGGATGGGCCGCGCGGTCGCCGGGCTGTCCCGGTTGCGCGACCTCGACGCACTACTGGTCCAGGAGCGCGCCCGCGGCACCGCGGCGCCCTGACCGCATCCGCGCTGCCGGTGCCCGGCCCCTCGGCCGGACGACGCAGCGGTTCGCGTCCGGCGCGCCCTGGCCGGTAGAACCGAGGGGTGACTGCTGCAGCGAAGACTCCGTTCGGCGCCTGGC
This sequence comes from uncultured Actinomycetales bacterium, assembly GCA_964242885.1. Taxonomy (GTDB): domain Bacteria; phylum Actinomycetota; class Actinomycetes; order CAXTBU01; family CAXTBU01; genus CAXTBU01. Next base: position 38,915 of record CAXTBU010000013.1, on the reverse strand, counting down.
CGTCCCCGATCTCCGCCGGGATGGTCGCGCGTGCCGGGTCGTCCCCGGCGTGGCCCGCGCTGGTCGGCGGCGACCTGTGGTGGTCCCAGGTCCGACCGGCCGAGGGCGGCCGGACCGCGGTCCTGCGACAGCCGCTGGGCACCGGGGGCGGGGCCGCGCCCAGCGCGCCCGTCGACGTGCTGCCCGCGCCGTGGAGCGCGTCCAACCGGGTGCACGAGTACGGCGGCCGCAGCTTCCTTCCGGTGCTCACCCCGACGGGAACGGCTCTGGTCTTCGCCGAGCGCACCGACCAGCGGCTCTACCGCCTGGACCCGGGTGCGGAAACCCCTGTCCCGCTGACCCCCGAGGCCCCGGTGCCGGCCGGCCTGCGCTACTCCGACCCGGTGGTGTCCGCCGACGGCTCCGCGGTCCTCTGCGTCCGCGAGGCGCACAGCGACGCGGGCGTCCACCGCCACCTGGTCGCGGTGCCGCTGGACGGCAGCCGACAGGTCCGCGAGCTCGTCGGGGGCAGCGACTTCCTCGCGTTCCCGACCCCGTCGCCGGACGGCCGCCGGCTGGCCTGGGTCGCCTGGGACCACCCGCTGATGCCGTGGGACGGAACCGTGCTTCGGGTCGCCGACGTCGCCGCCGACGGCACGCTCGGCACGGCCCGCGACGTCCTCGGCTCGACCACCGAGTCGGTGCTGCAGCCGGAATGGGCCGGCACCGACGCGGTGTACGCGGCGACCGACGCGTCCGGCTGGTGGAACCTGGTCCGGGTCGACGTCGCCGACGTCGGGGGCGCCGCGGCCCGGGTGACCTCCCTCGCCCCGCGCGCGGAGGAGTTCGCCGGACCGCTGTGGCAGCTGGGGATGCGGTGGTTCACCGTCCTGGCCGACGGCCGCATCGCCTGCCGGGTGGGGACGGACACCACCCGCCTGGCGGTGCTCGATCCCGCCGACGGCTCGCTGACCGAGGTCCCCACCGACCTGACGGCCTGGGGGTCGGCGTTCGCCGCCGACGGCGTCCGCGTCGCCGCCGTGGCCGGGTCCCCGAGCGAGGAGCCGGCGGTCGTGGTGGTGGACCCGGCGACCGGGTCCCTGACCCGCGGCGGCGCGTCCGACGGCCCCTCGGTCGACCCGGCCTACCTGCCCGAGCCCTATCCGGTGACGGTGCCGTCCGTCGGCGGGCGCGTCGTGCACGCGAACGTGTACCCGCCGCGGAGCCCGGACGCGGCCGCCCCGGACGGTGAACTGCCGCCGTTCGTCGCGTTCGTGCACGGCGGGCCGACGTCGCAGTCACCCGCGGTCCGCGACCTCGAGATCGCGTTCTGGACCAGCCGGGGCATCGGTGTCGTGGACGTCAACTACGGCGGTTCGACCGGGTACGGCCGGGCCTACCGGGACGTGCTGCGCGAGCAGTGGGGGATCGTCGACGTCGAGGACACCGTGGCCGCCGTCCGGGCACTCGCCGACGACGGGCTCGCGGACGGGGCCCGGCTGGCGATCCGCGGCGGCAGCGCCGGCGGGTGGACGGTGCTCTCGGCGCTGACCCGCACCGACACCTTCGCCGCGGGCACCTCGTACTACGGGGTCGCCGAGCTGGAGCGGTTCGCGGAGGACACCCACGACTTCGAGTCCCGGTACCTGGACGGGCTCATCGGCTCACTGCCGGAGCACCGCTCCCGCTACGTGGAGCGAGCACCGCTCACCAACGTGGGTGGGCTGTCCTGCCCGGTGCTGCTGCTGCAGGGCGCCGACGACAAGGTCGTGCCGCCGTCGCAGGCGGAGATGTTCCGCGACGCCCTCGTCAGCGCGGGGATCCCGTACGCGTACCTGCTGTTCGACGGGGAAGAGCACGGGTTCCGCCGCGAGGACACCAACACGACCGCGCTCGAAGCCGAGCTGTCCTTCTACGGCCAGGTCTTCGGCTTCACCCCGCCCGGCGTGCCCGTCCTGCCGCTGGTCCGTCCGGCCGGCTGACCCGTAGGCCGCCGCCGACCCATCGAGTGGCCGCGGACCAGCTGGCCCGACCGCAGGACGCCGTCGAGCCGGAAGCCCGCCCGCCGGACGACCGCCTGGTTGGCGGTGTTGCCGACCGCGACGGTCGCGGCCACCCGGACCAGTCCGAGCTCGCCGATCGGTCCAGCCTTTCCAGGTTCTCGCCCACCAGCGCCGCGAACGGTTCCGCCAGTGGGGTCACGGTCAGTCGAAGCACCGCTCCGTTCCCCAGGTCGATCGTCAACGCCGCCACCTGTGCAGCCTGCCCCTCCTCGGCCCCGCGACGTGCCGCCGGGCCGGGGAGCCGGGGAGCCGTCAGGATGAGCCGGTGATCATCTGGGTCAACGGGGCTTTCGGCGCCGGGAAGACGACGTTGGCCGATCGGCTGCGGGAAAAGCTCCCGGGAGCACTGTTCTTCGACCCCGAGAACATCGGGCACGTGCTGCGGCTGTCGGTCCCCGGGCCGGACACCGGCGACTTCCAAGACATCCCGCTCTGGCGGGAGCTGGTCGCCGACACCGCCCTCGGCCTCCGGCGGCACTACGACCGGCCGCTGGTGGTGGCGATGACGCTCGCCGACGCTGGCTACCGCGCGGAGGTGTTCGGTCGGATCGCGGCCGCCGGTGAGCCCTTGCTGCACGTCTTCCTCGAGGTACCGGAAGCCGAGCTTCGCCGGCGCATCGAGGCCGACCAGGACGAGGTGTCGGCCCGGTCGTTCCGGCTTCGCAACGTCGAGCGCTGCGTCGCGGCACGGGACGGCCTCCCGCCCAGCACGCTCGTCCTGCCGGCGGACCACCTCGGTCCCGGCGAGCTGGCCGACGCCGTGCTGGCCGAGGTGCGCCGGCGGTCGGCGCCCGCGGTGGCCGGCGCGGGGAGCTGACAGGGCGTGCGACGGGTGCTGGCGGCCGGTGGCGTGGTCGGGGACGCCCACGGCCGGGTGCTGTTGGTCCTGCGTGCGCGCGCGCCTGAGGCCGGTCGGTGGTCCATCCCTGGTGGCCGACTCGAGCCGGGTGAGTCACTGGCGGAGGCTGCCGGCCGCGAGGTGCTGGAGGAGACCGGTCTGGTCGTAGCGGTCGGTCGCGAGGTCGGCGTGCTGGACATCCCGGCCGGGGCCGACCTCGTGTACGAGGTCCACGACTTCGCCGCGAGGGTGACCGGCGGCACCCTCGACGCGGCCGACGATGCGGCGGACGTGCGCTGGGCCAGCCGCGACGAGGTGGCGACGCTGGATACGACGGCCGGCCTGCTCGCCCACCTCGACGCCTACGACGCGTTCGGATCCGGTCCGGGAGCGTCGCACCGGTAGCGCCCGCCCTCTACGGTCGACGGCGTGGCCGCCGTGCTGACCCGGACGGTCGCGCTGTCCGGCGGCGCCCGGCTCTAGACGGAGTCCACCCGGGTCGCCGGGCGCCGACGATGGCGTTCGTCCACGGCGGTCCCGGTCTGTGGGACCACCTGGCCCCCCTCGCGGCGATGGTCGACGACCTTGCGTCCACGGTGCGCTACGACCAGCGAGGCTGCGGCCGGTCGTCACCCGACGCTGACCACCGGATGGCGCGCTTCGTCGCCGACCTGGACGAGGTGCGCACCGCTGCGGGCGCACCAGGACGCGAAGGCGCCGTTCGCGATCAACCTGGCCTGCAATGCCGCGCTCAACGCCGAGACCGACGCCGGTGTCGCGACCGAACGAGAGCGGTGCGCACAGGTGACGATGCCGGTCCTGGTGGTGCACGGTGCCGGCGATCCCCGGCCGGCCGAGGGCCCCCGACGGCTGGTCGACGCGCTCCCGGATGCCGAGCTCGCGGTCCTGCCCGGGTGTGGCCACCAACCGTGGCGGGAACGGCCGGAGCTGTTCCGGACGCTGCTGCGGTCCTTCCTCGCCGAGCAGGCCGCGCGGATGCAGCAGCCGTCGGTCCGGTGAACGAAGCCGCTCCCGGGTGGTCCGGCGGACCGATGAGTTCGTCCCGACTGGGAGGTCGTACCTGGTGCGGCCCCGAGAGCGGGGTCGGCGACCCGAGGGGAAGCCATGACCGTCCAGCTCTGCCCGTACCTCCACTTCCGCGACGTCGCGCGAGAGGCGATGGAGCACTACCACTCCGTGCTCGGCGGAGAGCTGACGCTGAGCACGTTCCGGGAGATGGGCGGGATGGGGATGGACGAGGCCGAGCTGGACAAGGTCATGCACGGCCAGCTGGTGACCTCCGAGGGGATGGTCCTCATGGGGGCCGACACCCCCAGCTCCATGGACTTCACCCCCGGGGGCTACAGCGTGTCGCTCAGCGGTGATGACGAGGCCAGGCTGCGGTCGTGCTTCGACGGCCTGAGCGCGGGCGGCACGATCGGCGAGCCGCTCGTCGCTGCGCCGTGGGGCGACGTGTTCGGGATGTTCACCGACCGGTTCGGCATCGAATGGATGGTCAACGTCACCCCGCCGGCCGCCTGAGTGTCCGTCGCCGTCAGGGCGACCTCGCTGGCGCGGCCGGACCGGAACTCCCGGCGCCGGCTCCTGACGGCGGTCAGGATTCCCGGGTGACGGTCCGCGAACTCGACGAGGTCGCCCGGCTGCCCAACTCGGGACTGGTGCAGGTCGACGACCCCGTGTGGTGGTCGGACCCGGCCGGCTGGTCGGCCGAAGCGGTTCGGCCCGACCCGGCCGGGCAGCCGTGACGCTGTCCACGACCCGGCTGGTCGAGGTCGCCGACGCGCTGACCGGCGTCGACGGGGTGGTCGGGGTGCTGCTCGGCGGCAGCCAGGCCCGCGGTGAGCACCGGCCCGACTCCGACACCGACCTCGGCCTGTACTACCGGCCACCGCTGGACGTCCCCGCCCTCGACTCCCTCGCCCGCCAGATCGGCACCGCGCGGGAGCCCGGCGGGCAGGTCGGCCTCACCCGCCCCGGGGGGTGGGGGCCGTGGGTGGACGGCGGCGGGTGGCTGGCCGTCGACAACGACCCCGTCGACTGGATCTATCGGGACCTGGACCGGGTGCAGACCGCGTGGCGCGACGCCCGGGCGGGCCGGTACGCCTTCCACGTCCAGACCGGGCACCCGCTCGGCGTCCCCGACTTCGCCTACGCCGGCGAGGTGGGCCTCGGGGTCGTGCTGGCCGACCCGACCGGCGAGCTCACCGACCTGCACCGGCAGGCGGCGGTGTACCCGCCCGCACTGGCCGCGGCCCTGGTGGCCGGGCTGTCGGAGGCGGAGTTCGTCCTCGGCGGCGCCCGCAAGGGTGTCGACCGGCCGGATCCCGCGTGGGTGGCCGGCTGCCTGTTCCGGGTGGTGGGGGTGTGCGTCCACACCCTGCACGGCGCGGCGGGCCGGTGGCTGGTCAACGAGAAGGGCGCCGTCCGGTCGGCGGGCCGCCTGCCCGGGGCACCGGCCGGGTTCGCAGACCGCGCGCACGGCCTGCTCGCGGCCGTCGGCTCCACCCCGGCCGAGCTGGCGGCGACCCTGGACGCTGCCGACGCCCTGGTCCGGGACACCTCCGTCGCGTGCGGCCGCCGACCCGGCGGCTGACCGGGCCATGCAGGCCCCTCGACGCGCCCCCGGCACGGGACGAGCCGCGGACCCCGGGGTGGGGTCCGCGGCTCGTGGCCGTGTGCCG
>CAXTBU010000013.1:0-33233 GCA_964242885.1 uncultured Actinomycetales bacterium | reverse complement strand
GCCGGTCGGCGTCGGTCAGCCCTTGAGGCCGGTTCCGGCGACGCCCTCGACGATGCGGCGCTGGAAGAAGATGAACAGGATGACCACCGGCAGGGCGCCGAGGATGGTCGACGCCTGGATGTCGGAGTACCGCAGCCCGTAGGAGCCCTGCACCGTCGCCAGCCCGACCGGGATGGTCATCAGCTTCGGGTTGGACAGCACGAACAGCGGCAGGATCAGGTTGTTCCAGACGCCGACGAAGGTGACGATCGCCATCGCCGAGATGACCGGCTTCGACAGCGGCATGATCAGCTTTCGGTAGATCGTCCAGAAGCTGGCACCGTCGATCCGCGCCGACTCCTCCAACTCCCGCGGCAACCCGTCGAAGAACTGCTTGAAGACGAACACGGCGACCACCGACGGCACCTGCGGGAAGATGACCGCCCAGTAGGTGTTCAGCAGGTTGACCGCGTTGAGCTCCTGGAAGATCGGCACGATCAGCACCTCGGTCGGGACCAGCAGCCCGGCCAGCAGCACGACCATGACCAGGTTTCGGCCGCGGAAGCGCAGCCTGGACAGCGGGTAGGCCGCCATGGACCCGAACACCACCACGAACAGGACCGTGAGGACCGAGGTGATCGCGCTGGCCAGGTACCAGTTCCAGATGTCGCCACCGCGGACCAGCGCCGCGTAGGACGCCGTGGTGTACGTGCCCGGGTCGAACACGCCGTCCACGATGGCCTGCGCGCCGAGTGCGGAGGTTGCGTTCGGCGTCAGGGACGTGCGGATCGCCCACAGGCTGGGGATCAGCCACAGCAGCGCGAACAGCCCGAGGACCACCCCGCAGATGATGTTGAACGTGCGGGCGCTGGTGTCGGCCTTCGCCTTGGGGGCGCGGGCCGCCGGAGCGGCGCCGCTGATCGCCCGCTTGTGCGTCGGCTCGAGAGCGGTCGCCATGTCAGGCCATCCTGTTCTGTCGACGGTTGTACAGCTGGTACAGCGCGCCGACGATGAGGATCAGGACGAAGAAGATGACCGACGCGGCGGACGCGGCGCCGACCCGGAAGTCGGTGAACGACGTGTTGGCGATGAACCCCAGGGCGACCTGGGTCGAGGTGCCCGGCCCGCCCGAGGTCATCAGGTAGACCTGGTCGAAGATCTTCAGGCTGGCGATGATCTGCAGCAGGATCACCAGGCCGGTGGTCCGGTTCAGCAGTGGGATCGTGATCGACTTGATCTGCTGGAACGCGGACGCCCCGTCCATCGAGGCAGCCTCGTACAGCTCCCGCGGGATGTCCTGCAGGCCGGCCAGGTAGATGATGAAGTTGAACCCGATCGTCCACCAGATCGTGGTGATCGCGATCCCGATCATCGCCAGGTCCGGCGTGCCCAGGACGGGCAGCGGCTCCAGGGCCCCCAGCCTGGTCTGGATCAGCGGGAGCAGCCCGGTGGCCGGGGTGTAGATGAACGTCCAGATCAGCGCGATCGACGCGGACGGCAGGATGAACGGCACGAAGAACGCCAGCCGGAAGAACCCCTGGCCGTGGCGCACCCGGTTGGCCAGGATCGCGAAGACGAACGCCAGGATGACCAGCGGGATCGTGGTCAGGATCGTGAAGTAGAGGGTGTGCCAGAGCGCTTCCCGGAACTCCTGCTTGGCGAACATCTCGGTGTAGTTCCCGAACCCGGCGAAGCTGCCGAACCCGGGCTTCACGATGCTCGTGTTGAAGAAGCTGCCGATGACCATGTAGATGACCGGCCAGATCAGGAAGGCGAGGTAGAACAGCGCGAACGGCGCGAGGAACAGCCACGCCGGCTTGTTGTCCGGCAGCTTGATGGCGCGGCGCCGCTGGCCGGTCACCGCCAAGCCCCGCGGCGGCGCGAGGGTCTGGGCTGTCACATGGACCTTCTCTCGGCTGGGAGGGGCGGGGCGGGCTGGCGCGCGGTCACAACGGGTCGTCCGTCTTGGCGTACACGTCGAGCTGCCGCTTGATGGACGCGAGCGCGTTCTGCGGCGTGTCCGCCCCCTGCAGCACCAGGCCCAGCTGGGCGCCGACGATGTTCTCGAAGTTCGAGCCGGAGCCGGAGTACCAGGCCGGTGCGTCGTACACGCCGTAGTCGGCGGCCGCCGCGTAGTCGGACTGGGGATTGAGGGCCTTGTAGCCCGCACTGTTCAGGTACGGCAGGTAGGACGGGACGTGCCCGCCCTCGGCCCAGATCTGGCTCTCGTCGAGCATGAACTTGACGAACTCCATGCCCCGCCTGAGCTTCGCCGCGTCCCGGTCCATCCGCGGCAGGATGAAGGTGTGCGAGTCCGCCTGGGTCGCCGGCTTCTCGAACAGCTGGGGCACCGGCACCATCCCGAACTTCAGGCCTGTCTGGGCCTGCGCCGTGGTGATCTCCCACTCGCCCTGGAAGTAGAACGCCGCCTTGCCGGTGAACATCAGCACCTGGGAGGTCGCGTAGTCGGCCTGCGTCGGCATCAGTCCGGACTTGGTGAGCTTCTGCATGTACGTCATCGTCTCCACGACGAGGTCGTCGTCGAGGGTGAGCCTGGTCCCTGCGTCGGCCAGCCAGGGACCGCCGCCCTTCTGGGAGTACAGGGACTGGAACCAGCGCCAGGGCGTCGCCGTCTCGGCGACGGTCGCGACGGTGGCGCCGTACGCGCCGGTCACCTTCTTCGCCGCGGCGAGCGCCGCTTCCCACTGCTCGGTGCCCTGGATCGGCTTGAGCTTGCCCGCCGCGTCGAGCAGTCCGGCCTTCTGGCAGACGTCGACGTTGTAGAACATGACGAACGGGTGGGTGTCGAGCGGGATGGCGTAGTTCTTGCCGTCGACCTTCTGCTCGTTCCACACCTTCTGGTTGAAGTCCGTCGCCTTCAGGCCGACCGAGCTCAGCATCTCGTCGGTGATCGGGGTCAGCAGGTCGGCGTTGGCCAGGTTCTTCGCCCGGGTGAGGTGGGCCACCGCCACGTCCGGCGGCTTGTTCCCCAGCGTCGCCAGGGACACCTTCGTGTAGTACGGGTTCCCCCACGCGAACGTGGCCGCCGCCAGCGACCCGGAGCCGCCGTGGGTGTCCATGTACTTGTTCAGCATCAGCTGCAGGCGTGCGCCGTCACCGCCACCGAACAGGTTCCAGAACGTCACGGTGCCCGGCGCCAGTTCGGCTCCGGCGAGCCCGGCGGCGAGCGGTGAGCCGCAGGCGGACAGGGCGCTCGCGAGGCCGAGGCCACCGACCGCCCCGAGTCCGCCGCGCAGGAGGGTGCGCCGGGACGGTGCGCCCCGGGTCGATCTGGAATGAGACGTCACGCGTCGTCCTCCACTGCCGTCGTTGGCCTGGTCGGGAGCGCGGCCGAAGTACGCCGAACCCGACTTGATGGTGCCCGCCGCAACCGAGCCGCGTCAAGCATGTGAGCGCGAACACTAGACCCGCGTTTTGGTGTGCATCGTTGCACCGAGATCACAACCGGGTGTCGCCACACGCCCGTGTGGCGAGCCCGGACGTGATCTCCTGGCCGCTGGGTGCCGGCGTGCATCGATGGTCCCGGGGACCGGCCCCCCGACGTCGGGCAATCACTGCTCGACTGTCCGGACGCGGCGACGCGGGCGGGTGGAACAGCGGCGCTCCGGGGGAAGGATGGGCCGGACCGCACGTGGCCGGACGCGCCCGCGGCCGACCGCCGACGCTCGAGGAAGAGGTCCCCTGATGTCACCGGCCCGTCTGACCATCGATCCCGCCTTCGCCGTCGGTGAGGTGGACCCGCGCCTGTTCGGCAACTTCGTGGAGCACCTGGGCCGCTGCGTCTACACGGGCATCTACGAGCCGGACCACCCCACCGCCGACGAGCACGGCTTCCGCGGCGATGTCGCGGACCTGCTCCGCGAGCTCGGCGTGACCCTGGTCCGCTACCCCGGCGGGAACTTCGTGTCCGGCTACCGGTGGGAGGACGGCGTCGGCCCGCAGGACCAGCGCCCCGCCCGCCTCGACGGTGCCTGGCGGACCACCGAGCCGAACACCGTGGGCACCGACGAGTTCTGCGCCTGGGCCAAGCGGCTGGACGTGGAACCGCTGATGGCGGTGAACCTCGGGACCCGCGGGGTCGAGGCCGCGGCCGCCCTGGTCGAGTACTGCAACCACCCCGGCGGGTCCGCGTGGTCGGACCTGCGCCGGGCGAACGGCCACGAGGACCCGCACGGGGTCAAGTACTGGTGCCTGGGCAACGAGATGGACGGCCCCTGGCAGATCGGGCACAAGACGGCCGACGAGTACGGGAAGCTCGCCGCCGAGGCCGGCAAGGCGATGCGGCTGATCGACCCGGACATCGAGCTGGTCGCGTGCGGCAGCTCCGGCCGCGGCATGCCGACCTTCGGCGACTGGGAGCGGACGGTCCTGGACCACACCTTCGACGTCGTCGACTACATCGCGCTGCACGCCTACACGACCCCGGGCGACCACGGCGACGTGGCGAGCTTCCTGGCCAGCGGCGTCGAGTTCGACGACTTCATCGACGGCGTGGTGGCCACCGCCGACGCGGTCGCCGCCAAGCGGCACAGCAGCAAGCGGATCAACCTCAGCTTCGACGAGTGGAACGTGTGGCACCGCTACACCGGCGACGAGAACGGCAACTGGGGGCTGGCGCCGCGGCTGCTGGAGGTCGTCTACGACCTGCAGGACGCGGTCGTCGTGGGCGGCATGCTCATCTCGCTGCTACGCCACGCCGACCGGGTCAAGATCGGCTGCCTGGCGCAGCTGGTCAACGTCATCGCGCCGGTGATGACCGAGCCCGGTGGCGGTGCGTGGCGCCAGCCGACGTTCTTCCCGATCGCGCTGACCAGCCGCTTCGGCCGCGGCACGGTGCTGCAGACCCCGGTGGTGTCCGACACGGTGCCGACCGAGAAGTACGGCGACGTCGGCGCGGTCGACGGGGTCGCGGTCCGCGGCGAGGACGGCTCGGTGACGGTGTTCGCGGTCAACCGCGACCAGCACAGCGCCCACCAGCTGACCGCGGACCTGCGGGCCTTCCCGGACCTGACGACGGTGACCGTGACGATGATGTCGGGCGAGGACCTGACGCAGACCAACACCCTGGACGCGCCGGACCGGGTGACGCCGCGCGAGCTGCCCCCGACCGAGCTGGCCGACGGCCTGGCGCTGGACCTGCCGCCGGTCTCCTGGGCGATGGTCCGCATCACCGGCTGAGCAGCGACGACCGCCCGGTGGAGGCGCGGGCCCCGGTCGGCACCAGCCGGCCGGGGCCCGGTCGTCTCACCAGACGGTCAGCCGGCGGGAGCCTTGTCCACGTCGGGCTCCAGGTAGATGACGCAGCGCAGCGTCAGCGCGGCGCGGACCCGCTCCTCGGCCGCGTCGATGGTGGCGGCCACGTCGCCCAGCCGGTCGTCCGCGCTGAACGCGACCTTGGCCGCGACGAGCAGCTCGTCCGGGCTCAGGTGCGTCGTCTTCAGGTGCACGACGCGGTCGATGCCCGGCTGGTCGGTCAGGGCGCCCTCGATGGCCAGCGTCTGGGCCGGGGTCGCGCCCTCGCCCAGCAGCATCTGCGAGGTCTGGGTGAACAGCACGACGCCGACCGCGATCAGCAGGGCGCCGATGGCAAGGGTCCCGATCCCGTCCCAGATCCCGTTGTCGGTGAGGACCGCGAGCGAGACGCCGATCAGCGCGAACACCAGCCCGACCAGCGCGCCGAGGTCCTCCAGCACCACGACGACCAGCTCGGGGGCGCGGGCGTGCCGGATGAACTGCGGCCAGCTCTGGTCGCCCCGGCTGTGCGCGGACTCGTGGACCGCGGTGCGCAGCGAGAACGACTCGAGCACGATCGCGACCCCGAGGACCACGAACGCCCAGATCGGGGACTCGACGTGCTCCGGGTGCATCACCTTCTCGAAACCCTCGTACAGGGCGAACACACCGCCCAGCAGGAAGATGACGATCGCGACGAGGAACGCGTACAGGTAGCGGTAGCGGCCGTAGCCGAACGGGTGTGCCGCGCTGGCCGGCCGGGTGGCCTTGCGGCCGCCGACCAGCAGCAGGACCTGGTTGGCCGAGTCGGCGGTGGAGTGCACTCCCTCGGCCAGCATCGAGCTGGCGCCGGTGAACGCGAACGCCACGAACTTGCTCACCGCGATGCCGAGGTTGGCGCCCAGCGCCGCCAGGATCGCCTTGTTTCCGCCGGTGCTGCTCATGGCGCACATCCTCGCGGCTCCGCAGTGCGCACCGCGCCCTGGCGTGCCGGGCGGTCAGTAGGCGTCGAGCTCGTGCAGGCGGTCGTCGTCGATGCCGAAGTGGTGCGCGATCTCGTGCACCACCGTGGTCCGGACCTCGGCGACGACCTGCGCCTGCGACGAGCAGACGGCGAGGATCGGCCGCCGGAAGATCGTCACCCGGTCCGGCAGGACGCCGACGTACCCGCTGTCCCGCTCGGTCAGCGGGATGCCCTCGTAGAGCCCGAGCAGCGGCTGCCCGTCCGGCGGGTCGTCCTCGACCAGGACGACGACGTTGGACAACATCCGCATCAGCGGCTCCGGGACGCTGTCCAGCGCCTCCCCGACCAGCTCCTCGAACCGCGCCCGGGGGACGTCGATCACCGGGCCAGGGCGCCCATCGGGTCCCACAGCGGCAACACGACCGGGGTGGTGTCCAGGCCCGCGGCGACCTCGGCGGGCAGCCGGTCCCGGCGGATCACCACCTCGTACAGGTACTCGTCGAACCAGCCCTGGGTCATCACGTGGAAGCCCTTGCGGCCGGGCTCCGGCCCGTAGCTGTCCTCGACCCGCCAGCGGCGCGGGTCGCCGTCGACCAGGTCGACACCGGTGAGCAGCATCGCGTGCGTGAGCTGGGAGTCCCGCGACTGCAGCCGCTGGCGCCGGTCGGCCGGGACGGTCACGCCCGGGAACCCGAACAGCGACCCGTAGTCGTACACGGCCGGGTCCAGGACCCCGACGTCCTGCCGCCACATCTTGGATGCGTCGCAGCCGAACCAGACCGGCTCACCGGCCTGCAGCGTGTCCGCGGCCGCACGCGCGAGCACGTCCATCCGGACGTTGAGGTACCGCACGTCCCGGCCGCCGACGAGGTTGCCCAGCCGATCGACGGTGTAGGTCTGGCCGTAGGCGTTGCGCGGGTCGTTGACCAGGCAGACGTAGTCCTCCAGTGGCAGGTCGACGTACCGGTCGAAGAACTCGGTGCCGGTGAGGCGGCCGACGCGGGTGAACTCCCCGGCCGAGTCCGTCCACTGCCAGTCGAAGTCCGCCGGCGGGACGCCGAGCACGCCGGTGAGGATGCGGTGGACGGTGCCCAGCAGCTGCCGGCGGGTGGCGTCCACCTCGTCGGCGGCCGCGCCGGCGCGGACCATGGCGCGCAGGGTGACCGCGCCGTGCCGCAGCCACCGGTACAGCAGGCCGTTCATCGCGCGGGTGTCGGCGGCGCCGCAGGTGTCCGGCATCACCGCGGTCGGCACCACGCCGTGCTTGCGGACGACGTTGACGAGCATGTCCCACTGGCCGGCGTCCTCCAGCGGCGCGGTGAGCAGCTGGTCCAGCGTCCGGTCGCCGTCGTCGTAGGTGGTGGCGGTCTCCGCGACGGTGGTGAGGAACCAGTTGGCGCGCTCGAGCTTGTCCCAGAAGGAGACGTAGCTCTGCGAGAGCTGCAGGTCGGTCACGGCGAGCTTCGTCCGGGCCCGGGCGCGGAACAGGTTGAGCGCGGCGAAGATCCAGCACCGGCCGGTCTCGCGCTGGTTGGTCGTCACCCACTCGTCGTCGACGACGACGGAGAAGCTGTGGTCGACCGACGTCGTCACCGCCCGGTTCAGCGCGACGTCCTTCAGCGGGGTCCGGGACAGCGCGTTGGTCGCGACCCGGGCGAGCGGGTCGGCGTCGTAGGCGGCCCGCAGCGCAGCGATCTCCGCGGCCGGGATGCCGGTGGCGGGAGCGGCCGGCAGGTGCTCGGGCGCGGCGGGTCCACCCGTGTTCCCGGGTTCTGCCGCTGCCGCGGGGGGGTTCCGGGGAACCGCCGGTGCACCCGCGGGGAACAGCTCGGGCGCCTGGTCGAGGACGTCGGTCATGCCCCCAGCCTGGGGCCTGGCGCGATGCCCGGGCAACCGGGCCACCCGCCGCCGGCTCAGACGTCCAGACCCAGCAGGGCGTTCTCCACGACCTCGGCCAGCGCCGGGTGGATCCAGTACTGCCCCCGTGCGAGCTCGCGGACGTCGGTCGGTCCCAGCGAGAGGGCCTGGATCAGCGGCTGGATGACCGTGGACGCCTGGTAGCCCATCAGGTGGGCGCCGAGCAGGTGCCCGGTCCCCTTCTCGGCGACGAGCTTGACGAACCCGGACGTGTCCTCCATCGCCCAGCCGTAGGCGACGTCGCCGTAGGCCTGGACCTTGACGGCGACGTCGTGGCCGGCCGCCCGCGCGGCGCGCTCGGTGAGCCCGACGGTGGCCAGCTGCGGGGAGGTGAAGACCGCTGCGGGGACGAACCTGTGGTCGGTGGCGCGCAGGTCGTCCGGGTGGGTGAGGTTGTGCGCCACCGTCCGGGACTCGGCGTTGGCGACGTGCTTGAGCTTGAAGTCGGAGCTGACGTCGCCCAGCGCCCAGACCCCGTCGGCACTGGTGCGCTGCTGTGGGTCGACGACGATCCGGTTGTCCGGGTGCAGCGCCACCCCGCCGGCGGCCGCGTCGAGGGTGTCGCCGTTGGGGGTGCGCCCGGCGGCGACCAGCAGCAGGTCACCGCGGACCGTCTCCCCGCCGTCGAGTGTCACGACGACGTCGTCCCCGTCCTGGGCGACCGAGACGGCCTCCCGGCCCAGCTTGAGGTCCCAGTGCCGGCGGGCGTGCTCGGTGAACCGCTCGGACAGCGTGTCGTCGACCGCGGCGAGCAGTCGCGTGTTCCGGCCCAGCACCGTCACCTCGGCGCCGAACGCGCTGAAGACGTGGCCGAACTCCGACGCGATGTAGCCGGTGCCGAGGATGATCGGGCGGCGCGGGAGCTCGTCGATCCGCATGACGGTGTCGCTGGTCTGGTAGGGGACGACCGGCCCGAGCGCGGGGTCCAGCCCCGGGATGCGCGGCACCACCACCCGGCTGCCGTTGGCCAGCACGACCCGGTCGGCGGCCATGTGCTCGACGGAGCCGTCGTGCGCGGTTACGCTCACCGCCCGCTCGCCGGTGAACCGGGCGATGCCGTGCAGCACCTCGGTGTTGCCGGCGTCGGACCCGGCGGCGCGCCATGCCTGGCCGCCGGCACTGATCGGGTCGATCCGGCCGAAGACGCGGTCCCGGATGTCGGCCCAGCGGACCTTGTCCAGCGTCGCGTCGATGCCGTAGCGGGCGGCCGCGTTGATCGTGTCGGCGACGTCGGCCGGGTAGGCGTACATCTTCGTCGGGATGCAGCCGACGTTGAGGCAGGTCCCGCCGAACGTCCCGCCCTCGACGATCGCGACCTTCCAGCCGTCCATCTCGGGGGTGACGACGGAGTTGCCGGAACCGGATCCGACGATGAGCAGGTCGACGTGGCGGGTCACGCCGTCAACGCTAGCCGCGGGGCTCCCGCCCCGATCAGCCGGCGCAGCTCAGCCGGCGCCCGGGAGCTGGACCTGCAGGCGGCCGGCCACCAACCGGGTCTGGAACGCGGGCTGCGGCGAGGTCGCCGGGCCGTGCACGACGGAGCCGTCGGCCAGGTCGAAGACGCTCGCGTGCCACGGGCAGGTCACGCACCCGTCGGCGATCGTCCCCTGGAACAGCGGGCCGGACAGGTGCGAGCACCGCGAGGCCAGCACCCGGATCTCGCCGCCGCTGCGGGCGACCACCAGCGAGACCGGCACCGTCCCGGCCAGCACCTGCTCGACGGCCGCGCCCTCGGCGGGCAGGTCCTCGACCGCGCAGAGGTCCTGCCAGCCGGGCTCGACCAGGTGCGGGACGTCCTCGACGTGGTTGGCCCCCTGCGCCTGGCGGTAGGCCATGTGGCCGCCGAGGAACCCGCCGAACCCGACGGCGCCCAGGCCGGCGAAGGACAGCACCCGACCCCGGGTGCCGCGGGACAGCAGCGACCCCACGTAACAGGCGACGCCGACCGCGTTGGTGGCCGAGTGCACCAGGCCGACGCGCTGCTGCTGCTCGTGGCCCTGCGACCAGTCCGCGTACCCGGTGGCGACGGCAGGCGCGGCGAACGCCAGGCCGACGCCGATCAGCACCCGGGAGGACACCCGCGGCCCCGGCAGCGCGTCCAGGATGCTGGCCGAGACCAGCGAGCCGAGGGCGCCCTGGGCGATCGCCGGGTGCATCGGGTGGCCGGCCGGGACGCCGTGCAGCACGTCGGCCAGGGTCCGGTTCCCCAGGACCCTGGTGACCACGGCGCGGACCGGCTTGGCGACGGCGTCCAGCGCCTTCGCGTTCTCCAGGGGCGCGATCCATCCCGACAGTGAGATCCGGGACAGCAGCGGCTTCGGCACGTCGGGCTCCCTCTGGTGCTGGTCGCGCGGCGGGACCCGGGTCGGGCCAGCCGGTCCGGGCAGCGTCCCGGGCCGTACCGCGTGGTCCCTGCCTACCGTGCGGCCCGGTCCGGCGCGACCGCTGTGTCACCGCGGCGGCACCATCCGTGTACTCGCGTCAGGCTGCCCGGGCCCGCTTGACGGCCTTGGCCAGCTTCTTCGGGGACATCCCGGTGGTGTCCAGCCGCTCGAGGCGCATCACCACGACCGGGCAGCCCGTGCACCGCGGCGTGGAGCGGCAACAGGTCTTCTTGACCTTGACGGGCTTCGGGAGTCCCGGCACGACCCGCTTCGGCTTGCTCACGTCCGCCGACCCTAGGCAGGCGCCGCCGCCACCGCCGGTCCCAGGTCTCCCGACCGCGCGGGCCGGCCCCGCCGGTGGGCGAGCCAGCGGTCCAGGTCCGCCGCGGGCAGCGGCCTGCTGTGGTGGAAGCCCTGCGACAGGTCGCACCCGTAGGAGCGCAGGGTGTCCAGCGTGACGGTGTCCTCGACACCCTCGGCGACCAGGCGCAGGCCGAGGCTGTGCGCGAGCTCGACGGTGGACCGCACGATCGCGGCCGACCGGGGGTCGTCCGCGAGCCGGCTGACGAACACCCGGTCCAGCTTCAGCTCGTCGACCGCGAGCTCCTGCAGGTAGGCCAGCGAGGAGAAGCCGGTCCCGTAGTCGTCGATCGACAACCCGACGCCCACCGCGTGCAGGTCGTCCAGGACGGTCCGGGCCCGGACGCTGTCCGCCATCAGCACGCTCTCGGTGATCTCCAGCATCAGCGCCGACGGCGGCAGGTCGTGCGCGGCCAGCAGCCGGCAGACGTCCAGCGGGAGGTCGACGTCGAGCAGGTTGCTGACCGACAGGTTCACCGCGACCGTCAGCGGGGTCCCGGCCGCTCGCCACCGGCCGGCCTGGGCGAGTGCGAGGTCGAGGACCACGGCGGTCAGCGGCCGCATCAGGCCGGTGCGCTCGGCCATCGGCAGGAAGTCGTCGGGCTGGAGCAGACCGCGGGTCGGGTGTTGCCAGCGCACGAGCGCCTCCACGCTGCGGACCGTGCCGTCGGCCAGGGTGACCTTCGGCTGGTAGTGACAGACCAGCTCGGCCCCGCCCAGCGCCGTCCGGAACTCCTCGACCATCTGCAGCCGGGCCAGCCCGTTCGAGTCCGCACCTGCCCGGTAGGTCGCGACGTGCCGGCGCGCGGCCTTGGCCTCGTACATCGCCACGTCGGCGCGCTGCATCAGCTGGCCCGGGTCGGCGCAGTGGTCCGGGCACCGGGCGATCCCGACGCTGGCCTCCACCGTCAGCGTGATCCCGTCGAGCCGGAAGGGGTCTGCCAGCCCGTCGACGAGGCGACCGGCCACCACCTCCGCGTCGGCCAGCTCGGTGTCCGGTCCGAGCAGGACCGCGAACTCGTCCCCGCCGAGGCGCGCCAGCAGGTCGCCGGGCCGGGTCGACCGCCGGAGGCGGTCGGCGACCTGCCGGAGCAGCTCGTCGCCGACGTGGTGGCCGAGGGAGTCGTTGATCTCCTTGAAACGGTCCAGGTCCACCAGCAGCAGGCCCTGACCCGGCTCCGGCTGCCCGCCGACCGGGAGGGCAGCCGCGACAGGCGGGGCTTCGCCGAGCCGGCCCCGGGTGGTCGGGGACGGTCGCGCCGGGACCCTGGGCAGCCGCCCCAGCGCCGACAGCAGCGCGCGGCGGTTCGGCAGGCCGGTGAGCTCGTCGGTGACCGCCAGCCGGTGCTGCACCTCGCCGAGGCGGATCACCGCCGTGAACGTGATGGCCAGCCGGGCGGCGACCGTCAGCAGCGTCGCGGCGGCCAGCGCCACCGCGAGCACGGAGACGGGCAGGCCGTGGTCGGCGACGAGCACTCCGACCGCCAGGACGGTGCACACCAGCGGCGGCACCAGGACCGCGATCGGTCGGACCGGGCGCCGCACGACGCGGCCGACCGGTCGCCAGGCTGCTCCGGCGACGAGCAGACCGGCGGCCGGCCACACCGCGTCGACCCAGGAGCCCTCGACGTAGGTGTCGCTCGCACTCTGGAACAGGTAGATGGTGTCGGCGGCGGCGAACAGCGCGAAGCCGGCGGAGACGAACAACCACCGGCGGTCGACCCGCCAGCCGACCAGGACCATCGCCGTCCCGACCAGGCTCAGCAGGATCAGGTCGGCGATCGGGTAGCTGAGGCCGACGAGCACCGAGACGGTCGAGCCGCCGGTCGAGGCGGAGATCGGGCCGAACGCGACGGCGGCGGAGGCCGCCGCCAGAGCCAGCCCGACGGTGAGCCCGTCGAGCAGCAGTGCGGCGGGGATCGACCGGACCTGGGAGCTGAGCAGCACGATGACGGCGGCGTACGCCAGCGGGTAGAAGGCCAGGTAGAAGCCGTCGTAGATCGACACGTCGGGGATGTCGTCGCCGTCGATGACCAGCGACCAGACGATGTCACCCGACGCCGACGCGCCCATCCCGGCGGCGAGCAGCAGCCACGCGGCCCGCTCGGCGGGCAGCGACCACCCACGCAACGCGACGAGGGCCGTGGCCAGCAGCCCGAGGCTGCTGTACAGGTAGGTGTCCAGCAGGGTGTTCGGTCCGGGCTCGGGTCGGGCGACGGTGGAGACCGCGAACACGACCCAGCCGGTGAGCAGGGCCCACAGGGCGATGCGGACTCCCACCGGCGACACAGACCTGGCCGGGCCGGCGGTCCGGGAACCGGGCACTGCCGCGGCCGATCCCCCACTCGTCACCGGCCCGAGGATCGCGGCGGCCCCCTGTGCGCAACCTGAGCCGGGCCCGGGTGGTCGGTGTCCGCGGCGCCTCGGCTGGCCGGACCACCGGATCGGCGCGACGGTGGACCCGCGGCGTCGCGGTGACGTCGCAGGAAGGGGACTGCAGATGGTGAACGGTGTGGCGACGGTCTGGTTGCCGGTCGCGGACATGGACCGCGCGGTGGCCTTCTACTCCGACACGCTCGGGCTCGAGGTCGAGAAGGGCACCCCCGAGTGGAGCGAGGTGGACGCCAACGGCCTGAAGATCGGCCTCAACGCGCGGGAGGCCAGCGGAGCCGGCCAGGGCGGCGGCGCCGTGGTGACCTTCCAACCCGAGTCCGGGGACCTGGAGACCGAGGTCGCCGACCTCGAGGGCAAGGGCGTGACGTTCACCGGCGGCATCAGCGAGTACGACTGGGGCCGGATCGTCCCGTTCAAGGACAGCGAGGGCAACGACCTCCAGCTCTACACCGCGCCCAAGGGCTGACCGGCCGCGAGGCCTGACCGGCGGGTGGGCGGGGTGCCGGCCGGCACCTGTCCACCCGCCGCGCGCGGGCCGGCCGCTGCCCGCAGCTCCACCGCCACGACGGCAGGATCAGCCGTATGCCGACCGAGCACGTCAACGGGATCGACCTCAACTACCGGCTGGACGGGGACGGCCCGGAGACGGTCGTGCTCGTCAACGGCCTGGCCGACGACCTGACCACCTGGGCTGGCCAGGTGCCCGCGCTGGTCGCCGCCGGCCACCGGGTCCTCAGCTTCGACAACCGCGGGATCGGCGCCAGCGGCAGCCCGGTGGGCCCGTACAGCGGGCAGCAGCTCGCCGCCGACACGAAGGGGCTCGTCGACGCCCTGGGGATCGGTGACTTCCACCTGATGGGCGTGTCGATGGGCGGGATGGTCGCCCAGCACTACGCCCTCGCCAACCCACAGGACCTCCGGTCGCTGACGCTGGCCTGCACCTACGCCGCGCCCGGGCCGTTCTGCTCACGGATGTTCGCCATGTGGGCCGACCTGGCGCCGGTGATGGGTGTGCCGTTCGTGATGCGCGACGTGACGCTCTGGGCGTTCACCCTCGACTTCTTCCGGCGCCGGGAGTCGGAGCTGCGCGAGTTCGAGACCGGCATGCGCGACCTCGACCAGCCGCTGCACGCCTACCTCGGCCAGCTGGCGGTGATCACCGACCACGACACGACCGCCCGGCTCGGCGAGGTCAGCGTGCCGACGCTGGTGCTGGCCGGCGAGCAGGACGTCCTGATCCCGACCGCGCTCTCCCACGACCTGCACCGGCTGATGCCCGGTTCGGTGTGGCGGACCACCCCCGGCGGGCATGCCTGTCTGTGGGAGCACCCCGAGCCGTTCAACGCGGCGCTCCTCGACTTCCTGGCGGCGCACCCGACCGACTGAGGCGCCTTGCTGACCTGCTGGGCGACGCGTCAGCCGACGAAGACGCAGAACGGGTGGCCGGACAGGTCCGCGAACACGTACAGCGGCTCGTCGGCGTCGTCGGTCCGGTCGAGCAGGATCGCAGCGCCCAGGGCCTCGGCCCGCTGACGTTGGCGCTCGAGCTCAGGCTGGTCGGAGACGGTGAAGTCCAGGTGGACCTGCATGGGGACGTCGTGGCGCGGCCACGTCGTCCGGGACAGCTCGTCGACCTGCTGGAAGGCCAGCTGGCGGGCGCCGGCGGACGTCACCAGCACCAGCCAGTCGGCGTCGTCCGGTGATCCGTCGGCCGGGGGCTCGTCCCCGGGCCGGTACTGCAGTCCCAGCAGCTGGCGGTAGAACTCCGCGAGCGCACGGGCGTTCGTCGTGTCGAGGACGGTGTGCAGCAGCTGCGGGTACTCAGCCATGGCCCTTCCCTTGGTCGAGGTGGTGTCCGGCACCGCGCCACCCGAGGGCGCCGTCTCACGCAACCACGAGAACTCCGGGGCATCGAGCCGTGGGCCGGCGCCTCGACCTCCCGCCGACCCCCGCGCCGACTACCGCGCCGGCGGTGTGTAGGTGGGCAGGTTCTCGGCGACCAGGTGCTGGTCGAAGCTGATGACGTTCGGGTCCCGCGCGTCCACGGTGGCGCTGACCCAGTGGTTCTGTGTCTCGCCGAACGTGGTCACCCGGGTGAACGTCTCGATCACGTTGCCGCCCGCGCCACCGGCTGCGTTGGTGGTCGCGGCATCGGTGAGTGGCTTGTCGATCTCGAAGCTGTGGCTGTCCCCGTTGACCAGGACGACCGGCCCACCGAAGGCGATGGTCAGCCGGGCGAGAGCCTTCTTCGTGTCGGCGTAGTGCGTCAGCTTGTCCGTGGCGGCTGCGGCGGGATCCCACATGTCGGCCTGGGTCACGATCATCACGGCCTCGGAGTCGGCCTTCTCCGCGGCCGCGAACGCCGCGTCCAGCCACGCCAGGTTGGCCGCGTTGCGGGCGGTGTACTCGGCCTGCGCCTCGGCGGCCGGGCCCTCGGCGGTCCCGTCGCGCGCGGGGTCGACCCAGTTGTTGTCGCTGCCGGGGATGTTGACCGCGACGAAGGTCACCGGCCCGACCGTCCTGCGGACGTTCTCCGGGTACTTCGCGCTCTGCCGGGTGACGGTCGCGGTGCGCCGGCCGAGGGTCTGGTCGGTCGGGTAGAACACGCGGCGTAGGTAGGCCAGGCGCTGGGTGGAGTTGAACGCCGGCACGATCCTCGTGCGGTCGCAGTCGGTCCACTCGTTGTCCCCGGGGATCACCACGACGGGGGCGCGGAGCGTGTTGAACGACCGGACCGCCTGCTTGTAGACGTCCGGCTTCCCTGCCGCGGCAGCCGAGCCGTCGACATCGGCGTAGCACGGCTCACTGCCGTTCTTGATGTCGCCGTTGAACACCGAGAAGGTGAGGTCGGCCCGGTTCATGTCCGCGAGGACGGCCGGGTACTGCGCACGGCCGTACTCGCCGTAGGGCATGTCCCCGAACAGGCCGACCCGGTAGGCCGCTGACGGTTGCCCACCGGCGGAGTCCGCCGAGCCGGCGAGCGGTCCCGCCACAGATGCACCCAGCGCTGCTGCGCCGGCAATCGCCAGCAGGACCCGTCCGTTGAGCGTGCGCATCGTCGCCTCTTCTCGTGATCGTGCGGGACCTCAGCCGAGCCGACCGCGGGGCGGCGCGGGCAGACGCCCGGTGAACACCTGCCGAAGACGACGAACCGCCCGTACCTGCGGCTGTCCTCGTCCCGAGGAGACGCAGGTGCGGGTCCTCGGCTACCCTCCGGGGAGTGGCGGTGTTCCGGATGTCCGACGCGGCGCGGCTGCTCGGGGTCAGCGACGACACGGTCCGACGCTGGGCTGACGCCGGCCGGATCGAGACCACGGTCGGGGACGGCGGGCGGCGTGGGGTCGACGGCGCCGTGCTCGCCCGGTTCGCCGCGGACCTGTCGGACCAGACCGACCCCCTGGCGACCGGCCCGATCGTCGCCGAGTCCGCGCGCAACCGGCTCACCGGCCTGGTCACCCGGGTCGTCAAGGACACGGTGATGGCGCAGGTCGAGATCCAGGCCGGGCCGTTCCGGGTCGTCTCGCTGATGAGCAGCGAGGCCGCCACCGAGCTCGGCCTGGCGGTCGGCACGCTCGCGGTCGCCAGCGTGAAGTCGACCAACGTCGTCGTCGAGGTACCGGTGCAGCCGTCGTGAGCAGCGCTCGCCGAGCCCCGGTGGTCGCGGCGCTCCCGGTGGCCCTGGCGTTCGCGGCCGCCTGCGGCCCGGCGTCGACCGGGAGCGCCCCGGCGCCGACAGCGACCGGAGCAGCGCTCTCGGGGTCGATCACGGTCTTCGCCGCGGCGTCACTGACCGGCACCTTTCCCACCCTCGGCGCCCGGTTCGAGCAGCAGCATCCCGGTACGTCCGTGCGGTTCAGCTTCGGGGCGAGCTCGACGCTGGCCCAGCAGATCACCGCCGGTGCCCCCGCCGATGTGTTCGCGTCGGCGAGCGCCAGGAACATGACGCAGGTCACCGCAGCGGGCGACGCGGCGGACCCGGTGACGTTCGCGAACAACGTCGCGCAGATCGCCGTCGCCCCCGCGAGCGCCGGCAGGGTCACGGCTCTGGCGGACCTGGCCGACCCCGGCGTGAAGGTGGCGCTGTGCCAACCGCAGGTCCCGTGCGGCGCGCTCGCCCAGCAGGTGCTGGCCAACGCGGGGGTCACGGTCCACCCCGTCACGCAGGGACTCGACGTCAAGAGCA
Source organism: uncultured Actinomycetales bacterium (assembly GCA_964242885.1). Taxonomy (GTDB): domain Bacteria; phylum Actinomycetota; class Actinomycetes; order CAXTBU01; family CAXTBU01; genus CAXTBU01. Next base: position 15,799 of record CAXTBU010000013.1, on the reverse strand, counting down.
CGCTGGCCCACGTTCTCTCCGGTGAGGCCGACGCGGCGGTGGTCTACCTCACCGACGTCCGCGCCGCCGGCGCGAAGGTGACCGGTGTCCCTGTCCCGGCCGCGGACAACGCCAGTACCGCCTACCCGATCGCCACGGTGACCGCCACCAGGAACCGTCCGCTGGCCGAGGCGTTCGAACGGTTCGTGCTGTCCGCCGACGGCCAGGCGGTCCTCGCCGAAGCCGGGTTCGCGAGGCCATGACCACGACGGCGACCGGCGGACCGCCGCCGGCCGCCACTGATCTGACGGCGGGCGGACGACGTCGCCGCGGGGTCCCGGCCCCCGCCGTGCTCGGCCCGCCTGCGCTGCTCGGCGTGCTGTTCCTGGTCCTGCCGCTGGTCGGCCTGCTGCTGCGCGCCCCGTGGCGCCGGCTGCCGAGCCTGCTCGCCGAGCCGTCCGTGGCGCAGGCGCTGCGGCTGTCGCTGGTCTGCGCGGTCTCGGCGACGGCGGTGTCCGTCGTGCTCGGCGTCCCGCTGGCCTGGCTGCTGGCCCGGGTCGCCTTCCCGGGCCGCCGGCTGCTGCGGAGCCTGGTGACGCTGCCGCTGGTGCTGCCCCCCGTCGTCGGCGGTGTCGCGCTGCTCAACGCCCTGGGCCGCCGCGGCCTGCTGGGCGACGAGCTGTCCGCGCTCGGCGTCTCGATCCCGTTCACCACCGCCGGCGTCGTGCTGGCCGAGGCGTTCGTCGCGATGCCGTTCCTCGTCCTGACCGTCCAGGGCGCGCTGGAAGGTGCCGACCGGCGCTTCGAGGAGGCGGCCGCCACCCTCGGCGCCGGGAGCTGGACGGTGTTCCGCCGGGTCACGCTGCCGCTGATCGGGCCGTCGGTGGCCGCGGGCACGGTGCTGGCCTTCGCCCGGGCGCTCGGCGAGTTCGGCGCGACCATCACCTTCGCGGGCAACCTGCCCAGGACGACCCAGACGATGCCGCTCGCGGTCTACCTGGCGCTGGAGACCGACCCGGACGCCGCCATCGCGCTGGCGCTGGTCCTGCTGGCGGTCAGCGTCGGCGTGCTGCTGCTGGTGGGGAACCGCTGGCTGCGGGCCGGGGCCCGCCGGTGACCCTGGCCGCCCGGGTCGTCGCCAGGCGTGGGTCGTTCGTCCTCGACGTCGACGTGCAGGTCGCCGATGGCGAGGTGGTGGCGGTGCTGGGCCCGAACGGCGCGGGCAAGACGACGCTGCTCCGCGTGTTGGCCGGCCTGCACCCGCTCACCGCAGGCACCGTCGACATCGGCGGGCGACGGGTGGACGACGCGGCAGGGAAGGTGCGGGTCCCCGTCCCGGACCGCCGCGTCGGCGTCGTGTTCGCCGACTCCCGGCTGTTCCCGCACCTGTCCGCGCGGGACAACGTGGCGTTCGGCCCCCGCAGCACCGGCACCCGCCGGACGGCCGCCCGCGCCGACGCGGACCGCTGGCTGGCCCGGCTCGGCCTCGGCGAGCTCGTCGGACGCCGGCCGGACCAGCTGTCCGGCGGACAGGCCCAGCGGGTCGCCCTGGCCCGGGCGCTGGCGACCGGTCCGGACCTGCTGCTGCTCGACGAGCCGCTGGCCGCCCTGGACGCGGCCACCCGGGACGAGACCCGGGCCGAGCTGCGGCGCCAGCTCGCGGGTTTCGCCGGCCCGGTGGTGCTGGTGACCCACGACCTGCTCGACGCCCTGACCCTGGCCTCCCGGGTCGTCGTGCTCGAGGCCGGCCGGGTGGTCCAGGACGACCCGCCGGCCCGGCTGGCCCGGCGGCCGCGCACCGCCTATGCCGCCCGGCTGGTCGGGCTCAACCTCTACCGCGGCACGGCCGCCGACGGGGTCCTCGCCGTCGACCCCGCCGACGGCGGCGGCTCGCTGCCCGTGCCCGACCGGGTGCTGCGCGGCGCGGCCCTGGCCGCCGTCGACCCGGCCGCGGTGTCGGTCCAGCCCGCCGGACACCGCCCCGGCCCCGGCCGCACCGGGTGGCCGGCCCGAGTCCGGTCCACCGACGACCTCGGCGGCCGGATCCGGGTCCACCTACAGGGCCCACCGAACGTGTTCACCGACCTCGACGTCCGGGCCGCCGCCGACCTCGGCCGCCACCCCGGCGCGGAGGTCACCGTCGAGGTGCGTACCGCCGACATCGACGTCTACCCCGCACCAGACGGCACCTGACCGAACCCCGCGGCGCCGACCCCGCTTCGCTTGGCAACCGCGCCAGCGGGCGTCCAGGCGGAGGATCCATCGGCGGTCTGCTCACGGGCTGGCCGCCGTCACGACCGGAAACCCCTCGTCTCCGCGGGTGACCCACACATCGGACAGGAACAGCTCGGCCATCGCAACGACCTCGTCCAGGTGCACGAGATGCAGCTTGAGTCCGGCGACCAGCGGATCGTCGGCGGGGAACAGAGCGGTCCGGGTTGCCTCGTCCAGCGAGAACTGGTCGACGGTGACCGTGTCGAGATCCACGTGGATGTTCAGCGGAACCAGTAGTCCGCGGCGATTCCAGCGATGCACCACCACCCGGCCCCGCACCGGGTCGTAGGACACCGGCCCCCCCGTCCCCTCGGTCAGCATCGCGACGTAGGCGGCGACCAGGTCAGCGGCTGGCGAGGAACTCGACACTCCTGCAACCTCCCAGGTTTCTCGCCCCCCGGAGGCCAGACGCCGGTCCCGACCCTGCGGGCAGGAGTCGGCTCAGCCGGCGGCGTAGAACTCGGTCAGGGCCGTGACGAGGTGGCCGGCGTCGGCGGCGCCGGCCAGCTCCCGCGCGGAGTGCATCGACAGCTGGGCGCAGCCGACGTCGACGGTCGCGATCCCGAGCCGGGTCGACAGCGCCGGCCCGATCGTGGACCCGCACGCCAGCGCGGTGTTGTTCACGAACACCTGGTGCGGCACGCCGGCCCGGTCACAGGTCGCGGCGAACGCGGCGGCGGTCCGGGCGTCGGTGGCGTAGCGCTGGTTGGCGTTGACCTTGACCACCGGACCACCGTTGGGCAGCGGCGCGTGCGCGGGCTCGCTGCGCTCGGGGTAGTTCGGGTGCACCGCATGCGCCATGTCCGCCGACACGAGCACCGAGGCAGCCCGGGCCCGGGCGAGGTCCTCCCGCGTCCCGCCTGCCGACAGCACGACCCGCTCGAGCAGGTCCGGCAGCAGCGGACCGGCCGCCCCGGTCGACGAGTCCGAGCCGACCTCCTCGTGGTCGAACAGGGCGGCCACGGTGATCGCCTCGACGTCGTCGGACGCGTCGTCGGACGACGCGGCGTCGATCAGCGCGTCGATCGCCGCCCAGCAGCTGAACTGGTTGTCGATGCGGGCGCTGGCGACGAACTCCTCACCGAGCCCGAGCAGCCGCGGCGGCGTCAGGTCGAACAGCGCCAGTTCCCACGCGGCGACCGAGTCGGCCGGTACGTCCGCCGCGTCGGCGAGCACGGCGGCGAACTCGCCGGGCCGGGGCGTGCCCAGGCCCCACACCGGCACGAGGTGGCGTTGCCGGTCCAGCCGCAGCCCGTCCTCGTTGACCCCGCGGTCCAGGTGCACGGCCAGCTGCGGCACCCGGCAGACCGGCTCGTCGATGCGCACGAGCACCTCCTCGCCGGCGGTCGTCACCAACCGGCCGGCGACCCCGAGGTCCCGGTCCAGCCAGCTGTTGAGCAGGGGCCCGCCGTAGACCTCGACGCCCAGCTGCTTCCAGCCGGCCGTGCCGACGTCCGGCCGCGGCTTGACCCGCAGCCCGGGTGAGTCGGTGTGCGCCCCGACCAGCCGGAACGGCGTCAGGGCGGTGGCGCCGGTCGGCGTCGCCCAGGCCACCAGGGCACCGCCGCGGCGCAGGTACCGACGGCCGCCGCCGCCCGGCCACGGCCGAACCGGGTCGACCTCCTCGAAGCCGGCCGCGTCGAGGCGGCGGGCCGCCTCCTGCACCGCGTGGAACGGGGACGGGGAGGCGCCGAGGAAGCCGAGCAGGGAGTCGATCGGCTCGGGCGCCGGAGTCTCGGACGGGGCTGTCGTGCTCATGGACGCCATCGTGCCCGCCACCGCAGACCCGCCGCGCCCGCCCGGTACCACGACCTTCGTGGGCTGCTCCGGTCGACTCGCGGGAATGAGCCGGGGATCCATCCGTGACGGATCATCATTGCGGTGTCACCGTCCGCAACGGAAAGGGGTTCCGACGATGAGTGTTCCTGAAGGGGTCGGGCGCGGAGTCTCGACCGGTCCGGGGCAGAAGATCGCCCGCCTCTACGGCGTCGTCTTCCTGGTGGTCGGGATCCTGGGATTCGTTCCCGGCATCACCACCGACTACGACGACCTGGGGTTCGCCGGCCACATGTCCGAGGCGATGTTGCTCGGCATCTTCCAGGTCTCGGTGCTGCACAACATCGTCCACATCCTGTACGGGATCGCCGGTCTGGCAGCGGCCCGCAGCGAGCTGGCGGCCGAGGCCTACCTCCTGTTCGGCGGGATCGTCTACGCGGTGCTGTGGATCTACGGGCTGGTCATCGGCATGGACAGCGACGCCAACTTCGTCCCGCTCAACACCGCCGACAACTGGCTGCACGTCGTGCTGGCCGTCACGATGATCGGCGCCGGCCTCTACGCACGCCGCAGGACGGCCACCGAGCGCGTCGTCACCGCCTGAGCCGGCTCACCGGCTGGGTCCCCGCAGCGCCCGGGCCGCGTCCACCATCTCGAGAAAGAGCTGGTGGACGCGCAGGTCGCCGGTCAGTTCCGGGTGGAAGGCGGTTGCCAGCAGCGGACCGGACCGGACGGCCACCACCCGGTCGCCGTCGTCGTCCACCTGCCCCGTCAGCGACCGCGCCGCCGGCACCCGGGCGAGGACCTGCACGCCGGGCCCGACCCGTTCCACCCACGGCGCGCGGATGAAGACGGCGTGCACCGGCCGCTCGGGCTCGCTGATCCCGGCGAAGTCGAGGTCGGCCTCGGCCGACTGCACCTGGCGGCCGAACGCGTTGCGGCGGACGGTGACGTCCAGGCCGCCGAGTGTGGGCTGGTCCTGGCGGCCGTCCAGCACGTCCCGGGCCAGCAGGATCATCCCCGCACACGACCCGTACACGGGAAGCCCGTCCGCCACGGCCGCACGCAGCGGCTCCAGCAGCTCGAAGACCGTCAGCAGGCGGCCGATCGCCGTCGACTCCCCGCCGGGCAGGACCAGCCCGTCGACCCCGGCCAGCTCGGCCGGGCGCCGGACCGGCACGGCAACCACACCCGCACCCGCACCCGCGGCGGTGAGTGCGGCCAGGTGCTCGGCCACGCCGCCCTGGACCGCGAGGACGCCGATCCGGGGCGGGCCCGCCGGCACCGGACCCGGCGGTCCCGAGGACGTGGGAGCGGTGCTCACCAACCGCGAGTGGCGAGGCGGTGGTCGACCGGGACGTCGTCGACGTTGATGCCGACCATCGCCTCACCGAGACCCCTGCTCACCTTCGCGATCACGTCCGGGTCGTCGAAGAACGTCGTCGCCTTGACGATGGCCTCGGCCCGGGCGGCGGGGTTGCCGGACTTGAAGATGCCCGAGCCGACGAACACACCGTCGGCACCGAGCTGCATCATCATCGCGGCGTCCGCCGGAGTGGCGATGCCGCCCGCGGTGAACAGCACCACCGGCAGCCGGCCCGCCGCCGCGACCTCGACCACCAGGTCGTACGGGGCGCTGAGCTCCTTGGCCGCGACGTACAGCTCGTCCGGGCTCATCGAGGTCAGCCGCGCGATCTCGCCGCGGATGGTCCGCATGTGGGTGGTCGCGTTGGACACGTCACCGGTCCCGGCCTCGCCCTTGGACCGGATCATCGCCGCGCCCTCGGTGAGGCGGCGCAGCGCCTCGCCGAGATCGGTCGCCCCGCACACGAACGGCACGGTGAACTGCCACTTGTCGATGTGGTGGGCGTAGTCGGCCGGGGTCAGCACCTCGGACTCGTCGACGTAGTCCACGCCGAGGCTCTGCAGGACCTGCGCCTCGACGAAGTGCCCGATCCGGGCCTTGGCCATCACCGGGATCGACACGGCCTCGACGATCGAGTCGATCATGTCCGGGTCGCTCATCCGGGCGACGCCGCCCTGGGCCCGGATGTCGGCGGGCACCCGCTCCAGCGCCATCACCGCGACCGCGCCGGCGTCCTCGGCGATCTTCGCCTGGTCGCGGTCGACGACGTCCATGATCACGCCGCCCTTGAGCATCGTGGCCAGTCCGCGCTTGACGCGGGCGGTCCCGGTCGCGGCGGCGTCGCCCGTCGAGTCGGCGGAGAGCGGGGGAACAGCGGGGACGGACATCGACAGACCTCGGATCAGGGGGGACGGCGTGGGTACCGAGCCTAGGGCGGGCGCAGTCGACCGCGGGCGACCCCGGTGGTTCCTGTCGGCCCCTGCCGCGGACGGGCCGGCCGGTAGGCTCGGACGCGGGCCGGCCCGCCCCGTCGGCCCGGGACCCCATCGTCTAGCGGCCTAGGACACCGCCCTTTCAAGGCGGCAGCGCGGGTTCGAATCCCGTTGGGGTTACGCCTCGGGAGTCCCGCCGTCGGGTCCCCCGGTCGTCGGTCGGAGGCTCGTCACGGGTGCTCCGGGTCCGGTGCGTGCGGTACCGTTGGCGCGGCCGTCCGGGGGTAGCCGGGTGGCCGTGTGTTCGAGTTCAGCCAGCCCCGCCGTCAGTTGGTCGGCACGATGTTCACGTCAGTCCGTGCCTCCGGCACCGGTCTGGCCCCGTAGCGCAGTTGGTTAGCGCGCCGCCCTGTCACGGCGGAGGTCGCGGGTTCGAGTCCCGTCGGGGTCGCCAGTCCCCAGCCCGGTTCGCCGGGCCGCCCGGTGCACCCCGCCGGGCACGGCCAGGTCGCTCGGGCCGGGTACGGCCAGGTAGCTCAGTTGGTACGAGCGCCCGCCTGAAAAGCGGGAGGTCGCCGGTTCGACCCCGGCCCTGGCCACCCTGAGGCTTGCCAGACCCCTGGACGGGTGCCCACGGAGGCGGCCTGCTCCTGAGCGGTCGCCCGCCATGTCAACGGCGGCTTAGTCCGTCCATCAGCAGCGCGACCATCCGCTGGCTGTACGCGGCTCCCTCCTCCGGCACGGGCAGGCACAGGTTGGCGACGGCGTGCAGGAGGTCTGTGGCGCTGACGTCGGCGCGGATCTCACCGCCTGCTGTCGCGGCGTCGAGCAGGGACCCGAGGGTCGGTCCGAACCGCTGCAGAAAGTAGCCGGGCAGGGCGGCGAACGCCGGATCGCCGGAGTGCAGCGCGGTGGCGAGCCCCCGTTTGGTCGCGAGGAACTCGGTGTACCGGTGCAGCCACCTGGTGAGTGCCTCGCCGGGCTCGTACGCGGCGGCCATCGCCGGAGCGGCGTCGGCGCACGCGTCCACCTCGCGTCGGAACACGGCCTTGACCAGGTCCGAGCGCTGGGGGAAGTGCCGGTAGAGCGTGCCCACGCCGACGCCGGCGAGATCGGCGATCTCCTTCGCGGGTGCGTCCACGCCCGATGTGCCGAAGACGGCCGTGGCCGCCTCGAGCAGGGAGTCCAGGTTGCGCTGTGCGTCGACGCGCATCCGCCTGGGCGCGCGCTCGAGCCCACCCGGACTGAGCGAACCCCCGGGGTCGACCCCGGCTGGCGCGGTGTCCACGGTTCCGACTCTCCCTTCCCTTGCTTTCCGGAACGTCGTTCCGTATAGTTCTGGAAGAGCGTTCCGCTTGTGCCGAAGGTACCGCACCGGAGGAGCGCCCACCACCCCGCTTCCAGGAGGACAGCCATGCAGTACCGCACCCTCGGCCGGACCGGCATCAAGGTCAGCCCCTACGCACTGGGCGCCATGATGTTCGGGGCGATCGGCAACCCCGACCACGACGACGCCATCCGCATCGTCCACCGGGCGCTCGACGCGGGGATCAACATCATCGACACCGCCGACGTGTACTCCCGCGGCGAGTCGGAGGAGATCGTGGGCAAGGCGCTCCTCGGGCGCCGCGACGACGTCGTCCTCGCCACCAAGCTGAGTCTTCCCATGGGGGACGACCCCAACCAGCGCGGCAACTCCCGGCGCTGGATCATCACCGAGGTCGAGAACTCGCTGCGCCGGCTGCAGACCGACCACATCGACCTGTACCAGATCCACCGACCGGACCCCGACACCGAGATCGAGGAGACGCTCTCCGCGCTGTCGGACCTGGTCCGCAGCGGGAAGGTGCGGGCGATCGGGTCCTCGACCATGCCGGCCTCCGACATCGTGGAGGCCCAGTGGGTCGCCGAGCGACGCGGCCTGGAGCGGTTCCGCACCGAACAGCCGACCTACTCCATCCTCAACCGTGGCATCGAGTCCGAGGTCCTGCCCGTCGCCCAGCGCTACGGGATGGGCACGATCGTCTGGAGCCCGCTCGCGCAGGGGATGCTCACCGGGCGGATCCGCAAGGGCCAGCAGACCGACGTCCGCCGCGCCGCCCACTTCACGCACCTCAGCGACGAGCGCCGGCTCGACGCCGTCGAGCAGATCGTCGCGCTGGCCGAGCAGGCGGGCGTCAAGATGACCCACCTGGCCATGGCGTTCGCGGTCGCCCACCCGGGTGTGACCAGCGCGCTTCTCGGGCCGCGCACCATGGAGCAGCTCGACGACCTGCTCGCCGGCATCGACGTCACGCTGTCCGACGACGTGCTGGACCGGATCGACCAGATCGTCCCGCCCGGCACCGACGTCGGCAAGCTGGACATGGCCTACGTGCCCCCGGCCGTCCAGCGCGTGAGCCTGTGGCGTCGACCCCTCGACGAGCGCGCCGCCGCATGAGCGGTGTCACCCCCGACCCGGCACCCCACGACCCGGCACCCCACGACCCGAACAGACCGACCGTGCCAGACACTCGGACCATGCCAGACACTCCGACCACTGAAGCCACCGCGAACATCGGCGTCGTCGGGTTGGCGGTGATGGGCTCGAACCTGGCCCGCAACCTGGCCAGCCGCGAGGGCAACACCGTCGCGGTGTACAACCGCTCGCCGGAGCGGACCGAGACCCTGATGCGGGAGCACGGCGACGCCGGGTTCGTCGCGTCGAGGACGATCGAGGACTTCGCGGCGTCCCTGGCCAGGCCGCGCACCGCGATCATCATGGTGCAGGCCGGCCGGGGCACCGACGCGGTCATCGGCCAGCTCGCGGACGCCTTCGAGGCCGGGGACATCATCGTGGACGGCGGCAACGCCAACTTCCAGGACACCCGGCGTCGCGAGGCGGCACTGAAGGAGCGTGGCCTGGCCTTCGTCGGCGTCGGCATCTCCGGCGGCGAGGAGGGCGCGCTGAACGGGCCCTCGATCATGCCGGGCGGCTCGGCGGAGGCCTACGAGACGCTGGGCCCGATCCTGGCGTCGATCGCGGCGGTCGCCGAGGGCGAGCCGTGTGTCACCCACGTCGGCTCCGACGGTGCCGGGCACTTCGTCAAGATGATCCACAACGGCATCGAGTACGCCGACATGCAGCTGATCGCCGAGTCCTACGACCTGCTGCGCCGCGTCGGCGGCCACGACCCGGCGGCCATCGCCGACGTGTTCGCGACGTGGAACACCGGCGAGCTGGAGTCCTACCTCATCGAGATCACCGCCGAGGTGCTGCGGCAGCCCGATGCGAAGACCGGCGGGCCGCTGGTCGACTCGATCCTGGATGCGGCCGGCTCCAAGGGCACCGGGGTGTGGACGGTGCAGAACTCGGTCGGGCTCGGGGTGCCCGTCGGCGGGATCGCCGAGGCCGTCTTCGCCCGCTCCGTCTCGTCCAAGCCGGACCAGCGCGCTGCCGTGCAGCGGACGCTGCGGAGCCGACCCGAGGTGCAGCAGGCGGGTGACGGCTTCGAGGACGACGTGCAGCAGGCGCTCTACGCCTCCAAGATCGTCGCCTACGCCCAGGGCTTCGACGCGATCGTCGCCGGCGCGCTGGAGTACGGCTGGGACATCGACAAGGGCGCCATCGCCCGGATCTGGCGGGCCGGCTGCATCATCCGCGCGCAGTTCCTCAACCGGATCGTCGACGCCTACGAGAAGGACGCGACGATCACGACGCTGCTCGAGGACGACTACTTCGCCAGCGCCGTGCGCAACGGCGAGGACGCCTGGCGGCGCATCGTCGCCAAGGCCGCCCTGTCGGGCATCCCGGTGCCCGGGTTCGCCTCCGCGCTGAGCTACTACGACTCGCTGGCCTCCGAGCGGCTGCCGGCCGCGCTGATCCAGGGCCAGCGGGACTTCTTCGGGGCTCACACCTACGCCCGCGTCGGCGAGGCCGGCGTGTTCCACACCCTCTGGTCCGGCGACCGGTCGGAGATCGCTACGCAACCCTCCAGCCACTAGCTGGACGCGGCCGGGAGACTGGTGACGATCGGCGTGGCCGGGACGCCGGACCGACAGCGGGTGCGCGTCCGGGCGGCCGGGCGCAGGGTCGGGGAATGACCTTCTCCCCCAGCAGAGCCATCGTCACCGGGTCCGAGTCCGGCATCGGCAGAGCCACCGCCGTCGCCCTGGCACACGCGGGCATGGACGTCGGGATCACCTGGTACCGCGACGAGGCCGACGCCGAGCGGACGGCGCAGGAGGTCCGGGCGGCCGGCCGTCGGGCCGCCGTCCGCCACCTGGACCTGACCGAGCTGCCGGGGGCGGCCGGCGTCGTCGACGAGCTGGCCGACGACCTGGGCGGGGTCGACGTCCTGGTCAACGACGCCGGCACCGGGACGAGCACCCCGCTGCTGGAGATGACGTTCGCCGACTGGCGCGAGGTCGTCGCCACGGACCTCGACGGCGCGTTCCTCACCCTGCAGCTGGCCGCCCGCCGCATGGTCGCGGCCGGCACCGGGGGTCGGATCATCAACGTCACCAGCGTCCACGAGACCCAGCCCCGCGTCGGCTCGGCCGCCTACTGCGCGGCGAAGGGCGGGCTCGGGATGCTCACCAAGACCGCCGCGCTCGAGCTGGCGCCGCACGGCATCACGGTCAACTCGGTGGCGCCGGGTGAGATCACGACCCCGATGACCGGCCAGGACGACATCGACCCGCACACCGTCTCCCGGCCCGGCGTGCCGCTGGGCCGGCCCGGCGACGCCCGCGAGATCGCTGCGGTGGTGGCCTTCCTCGCCTCCCCCGCGGCCAGCTACGTCACCGGGGCATCGTGGCCGGTGGACGGCGGGATGCTGACGATGGGCCCGCACGCCGGGTCCGACCTGCAGTCCGACGACTGGCGTTCGGTCTAGGGCGCGGCCCGGACCGGCCCGGCCGCCGGCGGTCCGCTCCACCGCTGAGGCAGTCCGGGCACGGTCGGGGCCGCGAACGCGGACACTGGCGCCATGTCGAGCAGGCCGGGGGTGCCGGACCGCGCCGCCGGCGACCCCGCGCCGTTCGGGCCGGACCTGTTCGAGACGGCGTTCGACGACGCGCCGATCGGGATCGCGCTGGTCGGTGACGACGACCGGATCGTCCGCGCGAACCAGGCACTCGGTGACCTGTTCGGCCTGCCCGCGGCGGAGCTGGCCGGCCGGACCGTGCACAGCTTCGGCCACCCCGAGGACGAGGGGATCCGCCTCGCGGACCGGGCCGCCATCGCGGCGGGGCAGCTGACGCGCAGTTCCTACATCAAGCGCTACCTCGACGGTTCCGGGCAGCCGGTCTGGCTGAACGTGTCGACCTCGCGGATCGGCCTCCCGGACCGGCCGGCCTTCCTGTCCCACTTCGTCGACGTCACCACCCAGGAGCAGGCGACCCGCCGGGTGGCGTTCGCTGCGACCCACGACCCGTTGACCGGGCTGGCCAACCGCACCCGGCTGCACGAACTGCTGGCCGAGGCCCTTCCGGAGGGCTCCCGCCGGACCGCGGCCGACCCCGACGTGGCCCTGCTGTTCATCGACCTGGACGACTTCAAGGTCGTCAACGACTCCCTCGGCCACGAGACCGGGGACCAGCTGCTCCGGGTCGCCGGCAGACGACTGGCGAACGCCGTCCGGCCCGGGGACCAGGTCGCCCGGTTCGGCGGGGACGAGTTCGTGGTGCTCTGCACCGGGCTGGCCCAGGACGCGGTCCCTGCCCTGTGCGACCGGCTGCTGCAGGTGCTGTCCGAGCCGGTGGAGATGGACGGCCGGGTGCTCGAGGTGGGCGCCAGCATCGGTGTCGCGCACGCCGACCTCGACGCGCGTCCGGCCACGCTGCTGCGCGACGCCGACGCCGCGATGTACGCGGCCAAGCGGGCCGGGCGGTCGCGGTACATGGTCAGCGACGACGTCGTCCGCGGCTTCGCGATGGCCGCGCTGACCGAGGAGAGCGACCTGCGCGCCGCGCTGGCGGACAGCTCGCTCGTCCTGCACGCCCAGCCGATCCGGGACCTGGTCACGATGGACGTGGTCGGCGTCGAGACCCTCGCGCGGTGGCCGCACCCCGGCCGCGGCGAGCTGTCGCCCGGCTCGTTCGTCGGGCTGGCCGTGCGATCGGGGATGGCACGGACGCTGGGCCGCTGGGCGCTCGGGGAGGCGTGCCGCCGGCGCGTGGACTGGGCGCGGCAGGTCGGCAACCCGGACCTCGGCGTCTCGGTCAACCTCGACGCCGAGCACCTGGTGGACCCGGCCCTGGTCGACGACGTCCGCGCCGCCCTCGCCGCGGCACGGATGCCGGCCCGGCTGTTGACGATCGAGATCACCGAGCGATCGGTGGTGGACGCCTTCCCGGCGATCGTGTCCCGCCTCGGCGAGCTCGTCGACGACGGGGTCCGGCTGAGCCTGGACGACTTCGGTACCGGGTGGTCGTCGCTGTCCTACCTGCGGGTGCTGCCGGTCGCCGAGCTGAAGGTGGACCGGGCCTTCGTCGCCGGCGCCGCGCGATCGCCGCGGGACGCCGTGGTGCTGGCCGGCATCGCCCGCCTCGGCCGCGGTCTGGGGCTGTCGGTGGTCGCCGAGGGGATCGAGACGGCGGCCGAACTCGCCGTGGCGCGGGCCAACGGGTGCGATGTCGGGCAGGGCTACCTGCTCGGTCGCCCGGCAGCCGACGGCAGCGGGTGGCCGGCGGCGGCGGACCTGCTCGGGACTCCGCCGGCCCTGCGCGCCGCCGAGACGCCGGCGATCGCCTGACGCCGGGTCCAGCTGTCAGGCCGCCGAGGCTGCCTCAGCCGGCGGATCGAGTCGTGCCGGGAGCCCCGCGCAGCAGGACCACCGCGGACGCGGCCCCGGCGGCTGCGGCCAGCAGCGGCAGCCAGCGGGCGAACCCGGAGGGGTCCAGCGCCGACACCGCGACCGCGGTGCTCACCACGTCGTGCGCCACCCAGGCCAGCACCAGTCCACCCGCCAGGACCAGCCCGGCCGGCACGGTCGCGGGGTCGGCGCGCCAGGCGCGGGAAGCCCGCCAGCTCACCGTCCCCGTCAGCAGCGGGACCAGCACGAGCAGCACCGGGAGCACCCGACGGCCGGACCCGATGCCCGGCTGACCCGTCCAGGCCGCGGTGGCGCCGAGGAGCAACCGGAACGAGGCGTAGGCGGCGAGCGCGGTCGCCAGCAACCGGAGGACGCGGGCCACGGTCAGGCGCCCGTGTCGTCGCCCGGGGTGGCCAGGGAGTCGAGCAGCGCCAGCTCGTCCGGCGACAGCTCGATCGAGGCAGCTGCGACGTTCTCCTCCACGTGCACGACCTGTGAGGTCCCCGGGATGATGACGGTCGCGTCGCTGTGCGCGAGGAGCCAGGCCAGCGCGATCTGCCCGACACGGACGCCGCGGCGCTGCGCCAGCGCCCGCAGGGGCTGCGGCGTCCCCATCGACCCGGCACCGAGCGGGAAGAACGGCAGGTAGGCGATGCCCTCGGCCGCGCACCGGTGCAGCACGGCCTCGTCGTGGCGGTCCAGCAGGTTGTACGGGTTGGACACGGTGACGATGTCGGTGACGGTCCGGGCGGCGTCCAGCTGGTCCAGGGTGACGCTGGAGAGCCCGATCCGCCGGATCAGCCCCTCGTCGCGCAGCGAGACCATCGTCGCCAGCGCGTCCTCGAAGCGGACGTCGTCCGGGGCGTGCTCCCCGAGCCAGCGCAGGTGCGCCACGTCGACGGCGTCCACCCCGAGCTGCTCGAGGTCCCGCTCCGCGCCGGCGCGCAGCTGGTCGGGTCGGCAGGCCGGGATCCAGGAGCGGTCCGGACCCCGGGCCCCGCCGAGCTTGCTGACCAGCACCAGGTCGTCGGGATAGGGCGTCAGGGCCTCGCGGACGACCGCGTTCGCCGTGTCCGGGCCGTAGTACCAGGCGGTGTCCAGGACGCGGACGCCCAGCTCGACCGCCCGGCGGACCGTGGCGACCGCGCCGGCGGGGTCCGCCGGCGGGCCCCAGATGTCCGGGCCGGTCAGCCGCATCGTCCCGAAGCCCATCCGCGGGACCCGCAGGTCCCCGATCGCGGCCCAGCCCGCCGCGTGCGCCGGCAGCGGCTCGGCGGTCGGAGCGGGAGTGCGGGCGTTCGTGCCGTCGGAGTCGACCATGGACGCCATCCCAACACCGCGCCGCTGGTGCGCGCGCCGGGGACCGCGGCGGGGGCAGGATCCGGGTCCATGACCGGGACTCCCGCCGAACCCGCCCGAACCGCCGCCGACCGCCCGGTGGTCGTGCTGGGGCTGATGGGCTCGGGCAAGTCCAGCGTCGCGCGCCTGCTCGCGGACCGCCTCGGCCGGCCGCTGCGGGACAGCGACGACGACATCCTGGCGGCGGGCGGCCGTACCGGCGCGCAGATCTCGGTCACCGACGGCGCCGAGGTCCTGCACGACATCGAGGCCCGGCACCTGCTCGACGGCCTCGCCGAACGGCCCCCGGTGGTCGTCGCGGCGGCGGCCAGCACCGTCGAGCGGGCCGACTGCCGGGCGGCGCTGCGGGCGGCCACCGTCGTGTGGCTGGACGCGGCCACCGCGGTGCTCGTCGGCCGGTTCGCCAGCGGTGCGCACCGGCCGCGGTTCGACCCGGACCTGGCCGTCATGCTCGCCGACCAGGACCGCCGGCGGCGCCCGCTGTTCGCCGAGGTCGCCGACCTGCACCTGGACACCGGTTCGGCCGAGCCGCCCGAGCTGGCGGACCGCGTGCTGACCGATCCCGCGTTCGCCGACCTGCGACCTGCCTGAGGCCCCGTTACCGTCGGTCAGATGGTGAACCCCATCCAGTTGCAGAAGTTCCTCAAGGGCGTCGGCTACCCCGCGAAGAAGGACGACCTGGTCGAGCACGCCAAGGCTCACGGCGCGGACGACGAGGCCGTCGACGCGTTGAGCGCCATCAAGGACGGCGAGTACGACACGCCGGCGTCGGTCAGCCACGCGATCAGTGAGGCAGGCAAGACCTGAGCCCGGCTGCCGGGCCGGTCGCGGGCACCAGCTCCCCGACGGTGCTCAGCCTCCTGCGGTGGCGGCGGACGGTCGCGGAGCTGTACCGGGCCGTTCGGGAGCGGTCCGGACACGACCCGCGGGCGGCCCACGACCTCTGGCGGACGGGCCGCGACCGGTTGTTCCGGGAGTCCCCGGACTCGCCGCTGCCAGCCGGGGACCCGCTGCGCACGACGGGCCTGCCGGTCTGGCCGTACGACCCCGCGCTGCGGAGCACCAGCCCGCTGCTGTCGGCCCCGGCCGCGGACCTCGAGCTGGACGGCGGTGCGGACGGCCCGGTCCGGATGGCCCGCGTGGGCCGGCTCCGGCTGCCGCTGGCCGGCGACCCGACGGTCGACGTGTGGCGGCTCGAGCAGTACGCCGGCGGGCTGTTCGTCCCGCTGCGGGACGGCACCGCCGGCGACGGCAGCTACGGCGGTGGCCGGTACCTGCTGGACACCGCGAAGGGCGCCGACCTCGGCGACGACGGC
>CAXTBU010000012.1:0-52772 GCA_964242885.1 uncultured Actinomycetales bacterium | reverse complement strand
GGGCGGGCCCAGGCGCGCAGGGCGGCGGGGACGGCGGCCCGCGGCGCGTGCACCCGCAGGACGCCGGCGGCGGCGGCCGGCCGGAGCGCGTCGGACACCTTGCCGAGGTCGCCGGTCGCGACCACGGTCACCAGCTCGCGCGGCACGCCGACCCCGGAGGGCCGCCGGGTGAACGCGGCGGTGTCCGGGGCGGGCAGCACGATGCCCACCGGCAGCCCGGCGACCCCGGACACGACCGCGGCGGCGACCCCCGAGCCGGCCACCATCCGGTCGTAGACGGCGAGCCGGCGGTGCGCCCGCCAGCTGTCGAGCCGGTCCAGCACCCACGCGGTGCACACCGCGGTCCGCGGCACCACCGCCGGGTCCAGGTCCGGGGACACGCTGACGACGGCCACCGCGTGCACAAGGTCCGCGGCCACGCCCGGGCCGGCGGACACCGCGGCCGGCCGGCGCAGCAGCACCCCGAACCCGGCGCCGACCATCTCCCGGGCCACCCGGCACAGCGCGGCGCTCTGGTGCCGCCGCCGGAGCACGTCGGTGTCGTCGCCGACCAGCACGACGGTGCCGCGGCGCCCCGTGCGGTGGCGGTCGGCGGCGAGGTCGGTGCAGAACCGCTCCTGCCCGGCGGCGCGGCGCGCGACCTCCGGGTCCTCGACCGGTGCGCGAACAGGCTCTCGGAGCCCCAGGCTCACCGGAGCCGCCGCAGCAGCGGGCGCACCGCCCGACCCACCACCCGGCGGGTGCGCCGGACCGGGCCGACCACCCGCAGGACCGCGGTGCCGGCGGCCAGCGCGGGACCGCTCTGCAGCGCGCGCAGGTCCGCCTCGGCCTTGGCCGCCCGGCGGGACCGCTCGGCCAGGTCGGCGTCGACCGCGGCGCGGGCCCGGCGCAGCTCGGCCAGTTCCGCGTTGCCCGCCCCGACCAGTTGGGCGTGCCGCGCCCGTTCCTCGGCGAGCATCGCGGCCGTGTCGGCCAGCCGGCGCTCGAGCAGCACCACCTGCTGTCGGAGTCCGTCGGCGCGCCGGTCCGCGGCGGCCGCGCGGGACACCAGCTCCGCCTGGCGGTTCGGCTCGGCCGCGGGACGCGCCACCACCACGTGGTGCGCGGTGGATCGGTCCGTGCCGGGAGCGGCGTCGGCGAGCGCCCGGGCCGCCGCGGCGAGGGCCGGCGTCGCCGGCTGGTCGGGGGGCGAGGCAACGCGGTGCACCTCGGCCACGAACCAGCCGGCGGACTCCAGCAGCGCGGTGAGGCCGGGCAGGCTCCACCCGCCCGCGCCGGGGGCCCCACCCGGCCCCGGCCGTCCCGCCGAGCCGTCGAGCACCCGGGCGAGCGCCACCAGCGACGTCGGGTCCGGCGCGTCGACCACGAGCACGCCGTCCGGCGCGACGACGGACTCCTCGCGGAGCCGTCGCAGCAGGGCCGCCGGCGCCGTCGATGCACCGAGCGCACCGGCCAGGACGACGGTGGCGAACGCGCCGCCGGCCGCCTCGGCCAGCCGGCCGTCGCCGTCCGCGTCGGTGACCACCAGCCGGCGACCGTCCGTGCGCCCGACCGTGTCGAGCAGGCCGGCGACCTCGTGGCCGGGCTCGGGCCGCTCGTCCCCGGCCGATCCGGTCGCGCTCACGCGGCCACCTGGGCGGGCGGCGCGACCGGTCCGGGAACGGACTCGACCCACGGCGCGCGCCCGGTGCGGCCCGCGGCGGCGTCGTGGGCGGCGCGGCTGACCAGGTCGTCGAACGTCGGCAGCCAGCTCGGGTCGGCGGCCGCGACCCGCTCCCGCCACGGACGCAGGAAGGTCCGCCGGAAGCCGCTCAGCCCGCCCCGCTCGTCGTAGCCGTGCCGGTTGGCGAACACCAGCCGGTTGCGCGCCATGTAGTAGAGGTAGTGCGGCGCGATCAGCCCGCCGCCCGGCCGGGCCAGCGTCAGCACCCGGGCGCGGGTGTCGGTGAGCAGTCGCCAGCCCGCCGCCGCCAGCCGCAGGCACCAGTCGGTCTCCTCGAAGTACAGGAAGTAGTCCTCCGGGATCGGGCCGACGGTCGACGCGGCGCTGGACCGGACGAGCAGGCAGCCCCCGTAGACGTAGTCGACCTCGCGCAGCCCCCCGGGCCCGACCTGGTCCTCGCGGCGTCCCATCGACAGGTTCCGCGTCTGGCCGGTCGCCGGGTCCACCGACCCGCCGTCGGACCAGATCAGCAGCGGGTCGCTGCCGTCCAGCACCACCCGGGCGCCCACCGCGGCGGCGTCCGGTGCGGCGCGCATCGCGGCGAGCAGCTGGTCCAGGGTGTCCGGGGCGACCCGGATGTCCGGGTTCAGCAGCCAGCAGAACTCCGGGGACCAGTCCGCCGCGACGCGCAGGCCCAGGTTGTTGCCGGCTGCGTAGCCGAGGTTCCCGCCGCTGGCGACCACCCGCACCCCTGCGTCGGGACCCGTCCCGACGTCCAGGCCGGCCGCGGCCAGCACGGCCAGCAGCTCGTCGTGCTCGGGCCCGGGCGCGGCGTTGTCCACGACGAGCACCCGCAGGTCCAGCCGCTTCCCGGCGGCCACGGCCAGCACGCAGTCCGCCGTCTCCTGCGCCGCGCGGTAGTTGAGCACCACGACGGCGACGGGGGTGGACGGCACGCGCCTGACCCTAGCCACTGGAGTCGGCTCCGTTCCGTCACCGGGTCGACCGCCCGGCCGTCCGGTCCGTGGAGCCCACCTAGACTCCCGGGGCGTGCCCGCCGGGCGCAGCGGGAGGAGGAAGCGTGCCGGACCAGCCGTCCGACAGCGCGACGCTCCGGCCGGTGACCGCGGTGCTGGTCGCGAACCGCGGGGAGATCGCCGTCCGCATCGTCCGCGGCGCCCGGGACGCCGGCATCCGCAGCATCGCCGTGTACGCCGCCGACGACGCCGACGCCCTGCACGTCCGGCTCGCCGACGAGGCCTACGCCCTGCCCGAGGGCGGCGTGGCCGCCACCTACCTGTCGATCCCGGCACTGCTGGACGTCGCCGCCCGCGCCGGCGCGGACGCGGTGCACCCCGGGTACGGGTTCCTGGCCGAGAACGCCGGCTTCGCGCGTGCCGTGATCGCGGCGGGGCTGACCTGGATCGGCCCGCCGGCGGCGGCGATCGAGGCACTCGGCGACAAGGTGCGCGCCCGGGAGATCGCGACCGCGGTCGGGGCGCCGCTGGCCGTCGGCAGCGACGGGCCCGTCCCGGACGCGGACGCGGTGGTGCGCTTCGCCGACGAGTTCGGCCTTCCGCTGGCGATCAAGGCCGCCCACGGCGGCGGCGGCCGCGGTCTGAAGGTGGCCCGCACCCGCGAGGAGATCCCGGCGATGTTCGACTCCGCGGTCCGCGAGGCGGTCGGCGCCTTCGGCCGCGGCGAGGTCTACGTCGAGCGCTACCTGGACCGACCGCGGCACGTGGAGACCCAGTGCCTGGCCGACGACCACGGCGCGGTGGTGGTCGTCTCGACCCGCGACTGCAGCCTGCAGCGCCGCCACCAGAAGCTCGTCGAGGAGGCGCCGGCGCCGTTCCTCACCGACGCCCAGGCCGAGGCGCTGGTGACCTCGAGCAAGGCGATCCTGCGCAAGGCCGGGTACGCCGGCGCCGGGACCTGCGAGTTCCTGGTCGGCCGGGACGGCACCGTCTCCTTCCTGGAGGTCAACACCCGCCTGCAGGTCGAGCACCCGGTCACCGAGGAGGTCACCGGCATCGACCTGGTCGCCGAGCAGTTCCGTATCGCCGCCGGCGAGCCGCTGGGCTACGACGACCCGGTGCCGCGCGGTCACAGCATCGAGTTCCGGATCAACGCCGAGGACCCCGGCCGTGACTTCCTGCCGGCGCCGGGCCGGCTGACCGCCTGGAGCCCGCCCGCCGGGCCGGGCATCCGCGTCGACTCCGGCTACGTGCGCGGCCAGACCGTTCCCGGCGGGTACGACTCGCTGCTCGGCAAGCTGATCGTCACCGCAGCGGACCGGCCGAAGGCACTGGCCCGGGCCCGGCGCGCGCTGGCGGAGTTCGAGATCGCCGGCATGCCGACCGTGCTGCCGTTCCACCGGGCCGTCGTCGCGGACCCGGCGTTCACCGGTGACCCGACCGCCGACGGGGACGGCGCGTTCACCGTGCACACGCGGTGGATCGAGACCGGCTTCGACAACCGGATCCCGGTCTGGTCCGCCGAGGCGGAGGCCGCCGCCGGCGGAACCGCCCGCCAGCGGGTCGTGGTGGAGGTCGGCGGCAAGCGGCTGGAGGTCGTCCTGCCCGGCTGGCTGGGCGGCGCCGTCGACGGCCGGGGCGGGCACGGTCCGGCCGGCGCCGGCGCGGAGCCCCAGCTGTCGGACCCGGCAGCGGCCCGGCGCCGCGGGCACGGCCGGGGCCGCGGCCGCAGTGCCGGCGCGGCACTGGCGACCGGGGACGCCGTCGTCGCCCCGATGCAGGGCACCGTGGTCAAGGTGCAGGTCGCCGACGGTGACGAGGTCGAGGTCGGGGACCCGCTGCTGGTGCTGGAGGCGATGAAGATGGAGCAGCCCATCACCGCGCACCGGGCCGGTACTGTCCGTTCCCTGGCCGCCGAGGCGGGAGCGACCGTCGCCAGCGGTGCCGTGCTGCTGACGATCGAGGCGTGACCGCGCGGCCCAGTGGACTGACCAGCGCAGTGACCAGTTCATTGACCAGCGCAGTGACCACCGCAGTGACCAGTGCACGGACCAGTGCACGGACCAGCGAGACGGAACGACCGCGGACCGCGACGCGTTCCCCCACCAGGCCGGGACGACCGGCCGTCGGACCAGTCGACCGGAGTCTGTCGTGGAACTGATCCTGCTGATCGTCCTGGCCTTCGCCGGGTACGCGGTCTTCAAGGCGGTGAGCAGGCGGTCCGAGGCCAAGGCCCTGGAGAGCCGCGAGGCCAACGAGCTGGCGGACCTGAAGCGCACCGCCGAGGAGGACGTCACCCGCCTCGGCGAGGAGGTCGCCGAGCTCGACACGGACACCACCGGGGTCAAGCTGGACCAGGGCGGCCGCCAGGACTACAAGCGGGCGCTGGACGCCTACGACTCGGCCAAGCTCGCCCTGGACCGGGCCGAGCGGCCCGAGGACATCAAGGGCGTCACGACGGCCCTGGAGGACGGCCGGTACGCGATCGCCTGCGTCCAGGCCCGGGTCGCCGGCGATCCGCTGCCGCAGCGGCGCCCGCCGTGCTTCTTCAACCCCCAGCACGGCCCGAGCGCCAAGGACGTCCAGTGGGCCCCGCCCGGCGGCGAGGCGCGCGACGTGCCGGTCTGCATGGCCGACGCCGAGCGCGTCGAGGCCGGCGCGGAGCCGGACGTGCGCCAGGTCTTCCGGGGCAACCGGCGGGTTCCGTACTACAACGGCGGACCGGCCTACGCCGGGTACAACTCCGGCTACTTCGGCGGGTTCGCCGGGTCCGGCCTGATGTCCGGCGTCCTGATCGGCGCCCTGACCACCGGCCTGATGTCGTCGGCGATGGGCGGCTGGGGCGGGATGGGGTACGGCGGCGGGTACCAGGACGGGTACAACGACGGCCAGGACGGCGGCGACGGTGGCGACGGCGGCGACTCCGGGGACGGGGGCGGCGACGGTGGGGACGGCGGCGACTTCGGCGGGGACGGCGGCGGGGACTTCGGCGGCGGCGGCGACTGGGGCGGCGGCGGCGACTTCGGCGGCGGGGACTTCGGCGGCGGGGACTTCTGACCGACCCACCTGCGCCGGCCGGCCGGCTGTGACGGGGTAGCCACCCCGGTCGACGAGGTCGGCGGCCGTCAGCAGCAGACCGCCTGCGGAGGGCGGCCCCGGATCGGGGCCCGGGTCGGGCCCCACCTCCACGCCCCCGGCGGGCACATCCGTCGTCCTCGTCCCACAGACCCCGACCTGCTGCGCGTGCAGTAGGTCGGAAGCCTGCGCCGGGACGATGCCGCCGGGCCCCGCAGTGACCAGGGTTGGCCTCACCAGTCGGACACACCGGTTGGGTCTGGAGGGCAACCATGATCGAGCTGCACAGCCTGACCAAGCGGTACGGGCCCAAGACCGTCGTCGACGACCTGACCTTCACGGTCCGGCCCGGAGTCGTCACCGGCTTCCTCGGCCCGAACGGCGCCGGGAAGTCCACGACGATGCGCATGCTGGTCGGCCTGGAGTCCCCCGACGGGGGCACCTCGGCGATCAACGGCCGCTCCTACGTCGACGAACCGGCGCCCGCCCAGGAGATCGGCGTCCTGCTCGATGCCGGAGCCAGGCACCCCGGCCGGTCCGCCCGCGACCACCTTCTCGCCCTCGCGGCCACGCACCGGATCCCGACCGATCGCGTCGACGAGGTCCTGGAGCTGGTCGGCCTGACCGAGGTCGCCGGCAGCCGCTCGGGCGGCTTCTCCCTCGGCATGGGTCAGCGGCTCGGCATCGCCGCCGCCCTGCTCGGGGACCCGGAGACGGTGATGCTCGACGAGCCGGTCAACGGACTGGACCCCGAGGGCATCCGGTGGATCCGCGGGCTGCTGCGGGGTCTGGCCGCCGAGGGCCGGACGGTCTTCGTCTCCTCGCATCTGATGAGCGAGATGGCCCTGACCGCCGAACACCTCATCGTCGTCGGCCGCGGCCGCCTGATCGCCGACATCTCGGTGGCCGACCTCGTGGCCCGGTCCACCACCAGCGTCCGGGTCCGCAGCCCGCGGGCCGCCGAGCTGGCGGCGGCGCTGGCCGGGCCCGACGTCACCGTCACCAGCAGCGGCTCCGGGACCTTGGACGTCACCGGCCTCGGTCTCGCGGAGATCGGGGACCGGGCGGCCGCAGCGGCACTGGCCCTGCACGAGCTGACCCTGCAGCAGGCCTCCCTTGAGGAGGCGTACATGGAGCTCACCGCCGACTCGGTCGAGTACCACGGCGTCTCCCCCATCGCCGGCTCCACCACCCCCACTCCCGAGAGGACGGCAGCGTGATGACCACGACCCTCACCCAGCCCCAGGCCCAGCTCCCGACCGACGACCAGCTCCCGACCGACGACCAGCTCCCGACCGACGACGGGGTCCGCGACCCGGTCCCGGTGCCCACACACCGGCGGACCGACGCCTACCGGGTGACGGCTCCGGGCGTCCTGCGCTCGGAGTGGGTGAAGTTCCGGTCGGTCCGCAGCAGCCGGGCGACGCTGCTGGGCGCTGCCGCCACCCTGCTGGCGCTGGGCGCCATCGCGGCTGCGGTCTTCGGTGGCCTCACTGCCGCGTCGCCGGACGAGGGCGACGACCCCACGAGCATCGCGCTCTCCGGCATGATCTTCGTCCCGCTGATCATCGGTGTCCTCGGCATCATGAGCATGACAAGCGAGTACGCGACGGGGACGATCCGCGCCACCATGACGTTCGTGCCCAGGCGGCTGCCCGTGCTGTGGGCGAAGGTCACCGTCCTGGTCGCGGTCACCCTCCCGGTCATGGTGGTCGCGTCACTGGCCACCTTCCTGGTCGGGCAGGCGTTGCTCGGCGCCGGGGACTCCCCGACGGCATCGCTGGGGGACCCCGGCGTCCTGCGCGCCGTCGTCGGCAGCGGCTTCTACCTCACCGGCGTCGCCGTGATCGGCCTGGCCCTCGGCACGCTGCTGCGGAGCACCGCGGTCGCCGTCTCGGTCCTGTTCGCGCTGGTGTTCCTCGTGCCCGGGCTGGCCGGTTTCCTGCTCCCGGCGAGCGTGCAGGACACGGTGCTGCTCTACCTGCCCTCCAACGCCGGGACCGCCTTCACCAGCGTGGCCGCCGGACCCGACCTGCTCAGCAGTGCAGCGGGAGCGCTCGTGTTCGCCGGGTGGGTCGTGGTGCCGGTCCTGGCCGCGGCCGTCGCGCTCAAGCGGCGCCCGGTCTGATCAGCGCCTCCGCTGGAACGACGACAGCCGGCGGCCATCCAGGGGAGTGTTGCTCCACCACACCGGAGCCCGCAGGGGAGGGAGGGGTACGACATGGGACACGTCCACGTCGCCGGGTACCCCGACCTCCCAGCTGGTCGCGTCACCGGAGCACTGTCCGCCACCCAGCGGTGGTCGCTGCTCCATCCCCGCCTGGTCGACGGGGGGCTGGTGGCCGTCACCGTCGCCTTCTCGACCGCGGCGCTGCTCGTCCGCAGAGAGGACCGGCTCGCGGCGCCGGCGGTCGTGCTGGGGTTGATCGTCGCCAGCGCTGCGGCTCTGGTGGTCCGCCGGGAACGGCCCGTCCTCGCCTGGGCGGGTGCGACCGTTGCCGGACTGCTCGCTGTCCTGCTCAGCGCGGAGGGCCCCGCACTGGGCCTGGCGACGACCATCGGCCTGTACGCCGTCGGCCGGCGGGCCAGCCTGTCGGCCACGGTGCTGGCGACACTGGCCTCCGGTGTGGCGTACACCGTGGCGGTCGCCGCGGCCGGGAACGCCTGGCTGGACGACGACGGGGACATCGCGGGCCTGCAGCTGCTGGCCTGGGGCGGCGCCGCCGCAGCGATCGGGGTGTCCGTCAGGAGTCACCGCAGAGCCCTCGACGCGGCCGAGGAGCGAGCACTGCAAGCCGAGCAGACGCGTGAGGAGGAGGCCGAGCGCCGGGTGACCGACGAGCGGCTGCGGATCGCCCGCGACCTGCACGACGTCGTGGCACACCACATCTCGGTGGTCAACGTGCAGGCCGGCGTCGCTCGTCACCTGCTGGAGACCGACCCGGACCAGGCCCGGGCGGCACTCGGACTGGTGCGGGACGCCAGCAAGACGGTCCTGACCGAACTGTCGGCCGTCGTGGGGTTGCTCCGGTCGCCGGACGAGGGAGACGCCCCGCGGGAGCCCGCACCCGGGATGGACCGCCTCGCTGCCCTGGTCGAATCGGTGCGGCGCGCCGGCCTGGACCTGACCACCACCGTCGCGGGACAGGTGGACGACCTGCCGCCGATCAGCGACCTCACGGCGTACCGGGTCGTCCAAGAGGCCCTCACCAACGCCCTGAAGTACGGCACGGGCACCGCCCGGTTGACTCTCGACCACCGTCCAGAGGAGCTGCGCATCACGGTGCGCAACCCCATCGGCGCAGCAGGTGGGGCCGCTGACGGCACTGGTCACGGCCTGATCGGGATGCGGGAGCGCGTCGAGGCCGTCTCCGGCCGGCTCTGGGTCGGCCCCGGCCCCGACGCGTCGTTCACCGTGTCCGCGGCGATCCCGCGGGCCGGCGAGCGGGCCGGCCACGAGCGGGCAGGCCACCAGCGGGCCGGGATGAGCGGGCCGGCATGAGCGGGCCGGGATGACCGTCCGCGTGCTGGTCGCCGACGACCAGGCGCTCATCCGCTCCGGGTTCGCCGCCCTGGTCAACAGCGCCGGCGACCTGGAGGTGGTCGGCGAGGCAGGCGACGGTGCCCAGGCGATCCGGCAGGCGCTCCAGCTGCGCCCGGACGTCGTGCTGATGGACATCCGGAT
Source organism: uncultured Actinomycetales bacterium (assembly GCA_964242885.1). Lineage (GTDB taxonomy): Bacteria > Actinomycetota > Actinomycetes > CAXTBU01 > CAXTBU01 > CAXTBU01. The sequence continues at coordinate 43,372 of CAXTBU010000012.1, read as the reverse complement.
GCCGGGCATGGACGGGCTGACGGCAGCCGGCCAGATCACCCGGTCGCCGGAGCTGTCCGCGGTCAAGGTCATCGTGCTGACCACCTTCGAAGCCGACGAGTACGTCCTGGACGCGCTGCGCGCGGGCGCGAGCGGCTTCCTGGGCAAGAGCGTCGAGCCCGACGAGCTGCTCGACGCCATCCGCGTGGTCGCCCGGGGGGATGCCCTGCTCTCGCCGCGGGCCACCCGCAGCCTGATCGCCAGGTTCCTGGCCACCCCCGATCCCGGCGTGGCACCGCCGTCGCCCGCGGTGCTCGCCGCCCTCACCGACCGGGAGCGGGAGATGGTGTCCCTGGTCGCCCAGGGGATGAGCAACGAGGACATCGCCGCCCGCCTGTTCCTGTCGCCGCTGACGGTCAAGACCCACGTCAACCGGTCGATGACCAAACTGCGCGTGCGGGACCGGGCACAGCTCGTGGTGCTCGCCTACCAGACCGGCCTGGTCCGGTCAGCCGATCCCGGCCCGGGCGCGTCTGGTGGCTGACCTGCGACGGGAGCGCGACAGAACGGTGCGCGGCGCGGTGCGCCGGCTGGGTCGCGGGCAGCTGCCCCCGGTCGAACCGCGGTCACGACCGAGGTTCGGCGTCGCGGGGGCCTCCGGCGTCTGGCTCGACGTCGCGACCGTGGTACTCGTGGTCGCGGTCTCGATCGGGAGCAGCCTGTGGCAGGACACCAGTCCGAGGACCCCGTGGTCGGTCCAGGCGCTGGTGGCGCTGCCGCTGCTGGCGCGGCGGCGGTTCCCCACCGAGGTCTTCGCCGCCACCGCAGCCGTCGCCGTCGCGCAGTTCCTGCACACCGGCGCCCAGGCAGGCGAGGTCGCGCTGCTCGTCGGGCTCTACTCCGTCGGCGCCCACGAGCGGCGTCGCTGGGCACTCGTGGGCAGCGTGGCAACCGCCGTGGTCGCCGGGACCGCCGCAGTCGTCGCCTGGTCCCCCGGCGACGCCACCCTGCAGACCGTCGTCCTGCTCGCCGGCACCGTCACCGCGGCCTGGCTCGCCGGCATCTACGTCCGCACCCGACAGGCCTACCTCCGCTCGGTCCTCGACCGGGCAGCCACCGCCGAGCGGGAACGCGACCAGCAGGCCCTGACCATCCGGGCCGAGCAACGGAACCAGCTGTCCCGCGAGATCCACGACATCGTCGCGCACAACCTGTCCGTCATGATCGCCCTGGGCGACGGGGCGACGGTCGCGCTGGACCGCGACCCGAGAGCCGCTCGAGCTGCCATCGAGAAGTCGTCGGCCACCGGCCGACAGGCACTCAACGAGATCCGCCGCCTGCTCGGAGCGCTACGCGACCACGCTGATCCGGAGTCGGGGCCACAACCCGGTCTCGCGGACCTCGATGAGCTCGTGCAGCGGGTTCGTGCCGCCAACCTTCCTGTCACGCTGGTCGTCACCGGTCGTCCCCCCGACGTGTCCGCGGGCGCCGAACTCGCGGTCTACCGCATCGTCCAGGAGGGGCTGACCAACGTGCTCAAGCACGCTCCGCTGGCCAGCGAGGCCTGCGTCGAACTCCGCTTCGACCAGCAGGAGGTCGCCATCACGATCAGCAACGACGGCTCGCCGCCGATCGACAGGTCGGCGGCGCGGCTCCAGCCGGGCCACGGCATCACCGGGATGCGGGAGCGGGCCACCGTGTTCGGGGGCGAGGTGGAGGCCGGGCCCGTCGACCACCGGGCTTGGCGGGTCAGTGCCCGGCTGGTCCTGCCCGCGGCGGATGTGTCGGCATGGTGATCAGGATCCTGCTGGTCGATGACCAACCCCTGCTGCGTCACGGGATCGGCCTGGTGCTTGGCGGAGAGGACGACATGTTCGTCGTCGGCGAGGCCGGCGACGGCATCGAGGCGGTGCGCATGTCCCGGGCGACGCGCCCGGACGTGGTCCTGATGGACGTGCGGATGCCGCGCGCCGACGGGATCGAGGCGACGCGGGAGATCGTCCGCCAGGTGCCCGACGCCCGGGTGCTCCTGCTCACCACGTTCGACCTCGACGAGTACGCGTTCGCCGGCCTGTCGGCCGGTGCCAGCGGCTTCCTGCTCAAGGACGTCGCCCCCGCGGAGCTCGTCGGGGCAATCCGCTCGGTGGGACGAGGTGATGCCGTCGTCAGCCCGCGGATGACCCGCCGGCTGCTGGAGGAGTTCGCCAACGGCCTCGCAGACGCCGGTGTCCCGGATCCCGGACCGGACGGGCTCGCCGAGCTCACGGTCCGTGAACGCGAGGTGTTCCACCAGATGGCCGCCGGCCAGAGCAACGCCGAGATCGCGCGCTCGCTGGTGCTCTCCGAGGCCACGGTCAAGACCCACGTGGGCCGGGTCCTGGCCAAGCTGGCACTGCGCGACCGGGTCCAGGCGGTGATCTTCGCCTACGAGACCGGGCTCCTGCGCCGCACGAGCTCCCCGCCCGCTCCGGGTGCCGCATCGGCCCAGCGGGCGGACCAGGCCGGTGCACCGTGCTCCGACACCACCCGGCGCCGGTAGGCCGCTCCACGACGCCACCGGTCCCCGTCGGGCGCGTGCCCGACGGGGAGCGGTGGCCGTGCCGTCGTCCGGTCTCACCGCCGTGACGGCGGGGGCACGGTGGTCACGGGACAAGCGCCGGGACCGGGGCGGCAGCTCCGCCGGCGGGCGCCGGCACCTCGAGCCCGCTGCCCTCGACGTCGAGGTCGGGCAGCGCCCGGTCCAGCCAGCGGGGCAGCCACCACGCGGACCGTCCCAGCAGCGCGAGCACGGCCGGGACGAGGGTCATCCGCACCAGGAACGCGTCCGCCAGGATGGCGGTGGCCAGCCCCAGACCCGGCATCTGGATCGAGATGTCGGGTGAGAACAGGAAGCCGGCGAAGATGCTGACCATGATCGCGGCGGCTGCCGTGACCACCCGCGCGCTGGCCGAGAAGCCCTCGACGATCGCCGCCCGGGGACTGGCGCCGGCGACGTGCTCCTCCCGCATCCTGGTCACCAGGAAGACCTCGTAGTCCATGGACAGACCGAACACGATCCCGATGATGAAGATCGGCATCATGCTCACGATCGGCCCGTTCGCATCCACCCCCAGCGGACCGTTCAGCCAGCCCCACTGGAACACCGCGACCATGACACCGAAGGTCGTCCCGATGGTGAGCAGGAAGCCCAGCGTGGCCTTGATGGGCACGAGCACGGATCGGAAGACCACCAGCAGCAGCAGGAACGCCAGCCCGACGATCAGCGCGAGGTAGGGCAGCAGCGAGCTGCTGATCGTCGCCGACGAGTCGATGTTGACGGCCGTGAGCCCGGTGACCGAGACGTCCCCGCCGGGGGCGTCGGACGTCGCCGCGCGGATCGCCTCCACGAGGTCGGTGGTGGCCGGGTCGTTGGGGCCGGAGGTGGGCGTCACCGAGAAGACCGACACGGCGCCCGAGTCCGACGCACGGGCCGGGCTCACCGATGCGACGCCGGGCAGGTCGGACACCGTCGTGCTGACCGCGGCCACGTCCGGACCCTGCACCACCACGGTGAGCGGGCCGTTGTAGCCCGGTCCGAATCCCGCCGAGACGAGGTCGTAGGCCCGGCGCGGCGAGGAGTCGGCCGCGGCCATGCCGTCGTCGGGCAGCCCGAGGCGCAGGTCGAGCGTGGGGATGGCGGCGGTCCCCAGCACTGCGACGACCGCGACCACCGTGACGACCGGACGGCGCACCACGAAGGAGACCCACCGTCGCCCCAGCGTCTGCCGCCGGCTCACCGGCACGGCGGGCGAGCGTCGAGCGCGCCGGCCGAGGACCCTTCGGCCCGCGAAGCCGAACAGCGCGGGCAGCAGGGTCAGCGCGATCAGCACCGCGATCGCCACGACGCCGGCAGATCCGAGACCCATCGCCGTCAGGAACGGGATGTTGACGACCATCAGCCCGACCAGGGCGATGATCACGGTCAACCCGGCGAAGACGACGGCGGAGCCGGCGGTGGCGACGGCCCGACCGGCGGCCTCGGCAGGCTCGTGGCCTCGGGCGAGTTCGGAGCGGTAGCGGGAGGTGATGAACAGCGCGTAGTCGATGCCCACCGCGAGACCCAGCATCAGCGCCAACGTGCTCACCGCCGACGGCATGTCCACCAAGGCCGAGGCCAGCGCGATCCCGGAAAAGCCGATCACGACCCCCAGCAGCGCTGTCACCAGGGGTAGTCCGGCGGCCACCAAGGACCCGAACGTGATCATCAGGACCAGCGCAGCGACGGCCAGCCCGACGATCTCCGCGTTCCCGAGCGCGACTCCGCCGTCGACCGCGTTGCCGCTGACCTCGGTGGTGAGCCCGGCAGCCCGGCTGGCGGCGACCGCCTGGGTGAGTGCGTCGCGTGCTGCTGGCGTGAGCTGGTCGGGTGGGACGGCGTAGGTGACCTCGAGCAGTCCGGTCCGGCCGTCCGGACTCGTGGAGCGCTGGTCCAGCGGTGCGACGGCCTCGACCTGCGGCGCGGATGCCAGGCGGCCGGCGACGTCGGCGACGGCCGCGGCGTTGGCCGGGTCGGCGAGGGTCTCCCCCTCGTCGGCGGCGACGACCACCGTCGCCGATGCACGGCCGCCGGCGGCCTGCGGGAACTCCCGCTGCAGGGTGTCGTTGGCCAGCTGTGCTTCGGTGCCGGGCACGTCGAGACCGTTGGAGGGCGAACCGGACCAGAGCACGGACGCACCGAGGGTGATGCCGAGGACCGCCAACCAGCCGACGAGGAACAGGCGGCGCCGGCGGAAGGAGAGGAGACCGAGGCGGTAGAGGAACTGGGACATGACGAGGCTCCTTCGTGTGGGTGGTCGTCGGGATCAGCGGGCGACGGGGAGGAAGCGGCGGCGGAGGTGGCGAACCGTGTCGACCGCCTGGTCCCGGCGCAGTACCGCGACCACCAGGGCCAGCAGCCCGAGGACGATCGGGAGCGCCGGGGAACCGTCCTCCACGACGACGACTTGGGTGAGCGCCGCACCGACCATCTGGGCCGCCAGGGCACCAGCCGCCAGGCCGGCCAGGGGCCGGTAGAGCAACGCCAGACCGCCGAGGATCTCGGTCGTCCCGGTGGCGTAACGCAGCCACTGCCCGGCACCGATCTCCTCGAAGCTCTCGACGATGGCCGCGCCGCCGGCGTACTTGGTGACGCCGAAGTACACGAATGCGACGGCGAGCACCACCTGCAGGGACCACGGGACGACAGATCGGGCGCGAGTCGGTGCGAGAACGGGTGCGGACATCGGATTCTCCTGGTGGACGAGGTGTGCGGATCCCTTCTCAGGGACTTTCCCAGGAATGGATGCCCTCCGGAATCGGCAAGGGGGATGACCTGTCGGCGGCTCCCTCATCCGAGATGGCTACCCAGCCAGCGCCTCCGCCACCGCGCAACGCCGGTCCTACCGCGGCTGGAGTACCTCGGCCCGCCCGGATGCGCCTGACGGACGATGTGCCGACAGGTGCGGGCCAATAGCGTGACCGACCTGGTCCTCCCCCAGCACCCCCCGTCGACCCTTCAGGACGCCATCGACGTCGGGGCAGCGATGTTCGCCTCCGGCGTGGAGCTACGCCGGTTACTGAAGAGCACGGAGAGCCTTTTCGCCAAGGTGCGGAGGAAAGACGTTCCATTCACCATGGCCAGCGTCCGGGAGTCCATCTCCGACGTCGCCGGCATCCGGATCGCTCTGCAGTTTCGTGTCCGACGTCTACACGATCGCGGACATGCTGGTCAGGCAGTCCGACACCGAGCTGGTCACGGCAAAGGACTACTTAGCGGACCCCAAGTCGAACGGCTACCGGAGCCTGCACGTGGCGGTGGCCAGCGATGACCCGGATGCGTTCACCAGCATCCGGCCGGGCCCGGTGGCCAGCGAGGTGTTGCCCTCCGCCAGGATCGCCAGCTCCCGGGTCGGCTCGCCCAGCCAGCGGGTCATCGCCAGCAGCCGGCCCAGCGCCCCGTCGGGTGCCGCGGCCGGGACGGCCGCCGGGTGCAGGTCGTACCGGTCATCAGCTGACCGGGACGGACTCGGCCTTCCGGCGGGCCTCGCTGCTGCTGATCCGCGGATCGCGGATGACCCGGCGCGCCTCGTCCGCGGACCGGTCGTCCGGCAGCTTCTCCGAGGCGATCTCCGCCTCCACCCGCTTGGCGTAGTGCTCGACCTCGGCCGCCGTCGTCGCCTCGTCCCAGCCGAGCACCTCGGCCATCACCGGGGCGATCGCCCGGGACGCCTCCAGGCCGCGGTCGGCGGTCTCGATCGAGGCGTGCAGCCGCCGGGTCAGCACGTCGTCAACGTGCAGCGCGCCCTCGTGCGACGCCGCGTAGTGCGCCTCGGCGAGGAGGTACTCCGGCGCGCCGGGGATCGGGGCGCCCAGCTCGGGCCGCTCGGCGATGAGCGCGAGCAGGTCGGGAACCAGCGAGCCCTGCCGGCGCAGCAGGTGCTCCAGCTGCTCCACGCTCAGCCCGGACTCGCGGGCGAGGCGGTCGGTGGAGTTCCAGTACGCCAGGTAGCCGTCGGCCCCGAGCAGCGGCGTCCGGTCGGTCACCGACGGGGGCACCGGCCGGCCGAGGTCCTTGACCGCCGCGTCGACCGCGTCCTGTGCCATCACCCGGTAGGTCGTGTACTTGCCGCCGGCGATCACCGTCAGCCCCGGTGCCGGGCTGACCACGGCGTGCTCACGGGACAGCTTCGAGGTCGCGTCGGACTCCCCGGACAGCAGCGGCCGCAAGCCGGCGTAGACGCCCTCGACGTCGTCCCAGGTGAGTTCCGGGGTGAGGATCCGGTTGACGTTGCGCAGCAGGTAGTCGATGTCGGCCTTGGACGCGGCGGGGTGGGACAGGTCGAAGTCCCACGTGGTGTCGGTGGTCCCGATCAGCCAGTGCTCACCCCACGGCCGGATGATCAGCACGCTGTCCTCGGCGCGGCACAGGATCGCGGCCTCGGACCGGATCTTGTCCTTGGCCACCATGATGTGGACGCCCTTGGACGCCTTCACCTGGAACAGGCCCTTGCCGCCGAGCATCGCCTGGATCTCGTCGGTCCAGACGCCGGCGGCGTTGATGACCTCCCGCGCCCGGACGTCGATCACCCGCCCGTCGGGGTCCTCGGTGTCGAGCACCTGAACGCCGACCACCCGCGGGCCGTCCTTGAGGAAGCCGACGACCTTCGCGGCGGACGCGACCACCGCGCCGTAGGCGGCGGCCGTGCGGGCCAGCATCATCGTGTGCCGGGCGTCGTCGACCTGGACGTCGTAGTAGGTCAGCGCGCCGGCCAGGGTGTCCTGGCGCAGGCCCGGGGCGATCTTCGCGACGCCGGTCTTGGTCAGGTGCTGGTGGTGCGGGACCCCGGACCTCCCGCTCATCACGTCGTAGAGCAGGACCCCGGACCCGGCGTAGGCGCGCTCCCACACCCGGTGCTCGAGGGGGTAGATGAACTTGAGCGGCTTCACCAGGTGCGGGCAGATCGTCTTCAGCATCAACCCGCGCTCGTGCAGGGCCTCCCAGACGAGGGAGAAGTTCAGCTGCTCCAGGTAGCGCAGCCCGCCGTGGAAGAGCTTGCCCGAGCGGCTGGACGTCCCGGCGGCGTAGTCCCGCATCTCCACCAGTGCGGTGGACAGCCCGCGGGTCGCCGCGTCGAGCGCGATGCCGGTGCCGGTGACCCCGCCCCCGACGACGAGGACGTCGAACTCCCGGGCGGCGAGCTGCTGCAGGGCGTGGCGCCGCTGGGCCGGGCTGAGCACCGACCTGGCGGCGGCCGTCGAGGCCGGGGCAGTGGGCGCTTCGGTCGCGGTGTCGGTGTCGGTCACGTCAGCCTCCGTTGGCGGTCGGACCGCCACCGGCCGCGGAGTGCGGTGGCGGGTGCGTCTCGTTCCCCCGGGTCATCGGCCCACCCAGCGGTTCGAACCTACGGCGTGCGCATCGGCCCTGTCGCGTGGCCGCCGGCGCGCCCGGCCGTCGCCGGGCTGACGACGGGGAACCGCAGCGGCTCGCCGGCGAGGAAGCGGGCCACGTCGGCGGCGACCATCTCGGCGGCCTTGTGGGCGCTCTGCTCGGTCGCGCCGGCGATGTGCGGGGACATCGTGAGGTTCGGCGTCGCGTACAGCCGCGAGTCGGCGGGCAGCGGCTCGACGTCGTAGGTGTCCAGGGCTGCGGCCCGCAGCCGGCCGGAGTCCAGCGCGTCACACAGCGCGCTGTGGTCCAGCAGCGCACCGCGGGCGGAGTTGACCAGCACCGCCCCCCGCGGGAGCCGGGCGAGCTGGTCGGCGCCGACCATGCCGCGGGTCTCGGCGGTGACCCGGGGGTGCAGGGAGAGGATCGGCGAGCGTTCGAGCAGCTCCCCGAGGGTGGCCACCGGCTCGCAGCCCTGGTCGGTGATCAGCTGCTGGTCGATGTGGGGGTCGTAGGCGAGGACCCGCGCGCCGAACGCCACCAGGAGGCGGCCGACCCGGTGGCCGACGGCGCCGAACCCGATCAGCCCGACGGTGTTCCCGGCCAGCTCGATGCCGGCCTCCTCGTAGCGGTAGAAGGCCCCGCGCCACTCCGGCTCGGTCAGCGACACGTGGGACTCGGTGATCCGCCGGCACGCCGAGAGCACCAGTCCGATCGTGAACTCGGCGACCGCGACGGCGTTGCGGCCCGGCGCGTTCGCCACCGTGATACCGGCGGCGGCCGCCGCCGCCAGGTCGACGTTCACCGGTCCGCCGCGCCCGACGCCGATGTACCGCAGGGCCGGCGCGGCGCGGATCACCTTCTCGGTGAACGGCGCCACGTGGGTGACCGCGATCTCGACACCGTCGAGCCCGGCGATCAGCGCGTCCTCGTCCCCGCAGGTCTCCTCGACCCCGGCGAAGGACCTGAAGGGCTCGTCGGGCCAGCCGTTCGGCGTCGCGACGAAGGTCGGGTCGCCGCCGACCGCGAGCCGCAGCGCCTGCTGGAGCACGTCGTCGCGGACGAACCGGTCGCCGCTGGTGGAGATCGGTGTCGAGATCGGCGCTCTCGGCTGGTCGGTCATCTCGGCAGCTCTCCATCGTCGGTCCGGCTGTGGGCGTCGAGCAGGGAGAGCAGGGCGGTGCGGACGCCGTCGCGGTCGCGCTCGACCCGCAGCGCACACCCTGCCGCGTCCGCGTCCAGCGGGTACCGGTCGGTGGGGACGGCGAGCACCGCGAGCCCGGCCGCCGCGGCCGCGCGGACCCCGTTGCTGGAGTCCTCCACCGCGAAGCTGCTCGCCGCGTCGATCCCGAGCCGGCGCACGGCCTCGGCGTAGACGTCGGGGCTGGGCTTGCCCCGCGCGACCTCCGCGCTGGAGACGGTCGCCCGGAACAGACGGCGCAGGCCCATGCTGTCCATCACCACGTCGATGACCGACCGGGGCGCGGAGCTGGCCAGGGCCACCGGGACACGCGCGGCCACCGCCTCGACGAGCTCCCAGGCGCCCGGCAGCAGCGCGACCTCCCCGGCGCGGTAGGCCGCGACCACTCCCCCGACGACCTCGCCGGCCGCGACCGGGCCCGGCCGGGACGTCCGCTCGCCCAGGTAGCCGCCCCACTCCGGAACGCTGCTCCCCTGGCAGGCGGCGGTGTCCGCGTCGGTCCAGGCGTAGCCGTGCTCGCGGGAGTTGCGCGTCCAGCCGTGCTCCCACAGGTGCTCGGAGTCCACCAGCACCCCGTCGAGGTCGAACACGACACCGACGGCGCTCATCTCGGGACTCGCCCCCCTCTCGGGACTCGCTCCCCGGAGTCACCGGGCGGTCGGGACGTGCGCGTCATCGGATCCCGTCGTCGATCAATCGTTCGGCGCATGCCCGCGGCCGGAACCTGACGCCGGAATGGTGCCTGAGGGCTCCACCGGCCCGTGTCGGCCGCGTTGCGCCGTCCCGGCCCACGGATCTCGTGCGCACCCACGGTTCACCGCAGGACGGGGGCAGGTCGGTGTGCCGTGAGGCCGTGGTGGATCAGGTCGAGCATCCAGGCGAAGCTGGTCGCGACGTCGGCCTCGATCTGGAAACCGCCGCCGGCTTCCAGGGTGGCGAAGCCGTGCAGGCTGCTGCGCAGCATCCGCAGCGCGTGGATCTCCTGCTCGGGGTCCAGGTGGTATCCGCGCAGCATCGCCGCCCAGGAGGCGAGCACCCGCTCGACGGCCGGGACGAGCGGGTCCTCGGGCCCGGTCGGCTGGGCCGCGTTGCCCGCCGCGTACCGCCCGGGGTGCTGGAGCACGTAGGTCCGCATGGCGTGCGAGCCGGCGATCAGGGCGTCGCTGCCGGCTCGACCCTGGATGGCGTCGCGCATCGCGTCGGCGATCTCCGTCATGGCCAGGACCGCGATCCGGTGCGCCAGGTCGGCCTGACCGGCGACGTGCGTGTAGAGCGAGGGGGTCTTGACCCCGAGCCGTTCGGCGAGCAGACCCATGCTGAGGCGTTCGAAGCCGACCTCGTCCGCCAGGGCCGCCCCCGCCTCGGTGACCGAGGCCGGGTCGAGCCTGGGCCTAGGCATCGGTGAGCGTCCTGGCCAGGAAGGGCAGGGTGAGCGCGAGCACCTCGTCGGGGGTCTGGGCCTGGGGGTAGTGGCCGGCGCCCTGGATGACGTGCAACTCGCCGAGACCGTCGGGCAGGTCCGCGAGGATCTTCTGACCCTCGGCGCGCGGGTCGGCCCAGTCCGGGTCGAGGCTTCCCTCCACGACCAGCACCGGGCACCGGACGTTGCCGAGCTGGGCGCCGGCGTCGGTGGGGGCGCTCGCGCCCATGGCCTGCAGGGCCTTCATCCGACCGGGCTCGCGCATCGTGGCCTCGATCCGGCCCAGCTCGTCGTCCCAGTCGACCGGCTTGGTGGGGTAGGCGAGGTCGAGGTACTTCTTCCAGGCCGAGAGGCTCCCCAGGGCCATGGTCGTGCCCAGGTGCGTCGACCCGGCCCGGTAGCGCCCCACCCGGGCCAGCCCGCGCAGCGAGACCGACTGCTTGCGGGTGAACGGGGCCAGCTCGACGAGTCCGGAGATCAGGTCCGGGGCGGTGGCCGCGGCGATGGTCGCCGCCCCGCCGCTGATGGACTGCCCGACGATCACCGCCGGACCACCCAGGTGGCGCACGAGGGCGACCAGGTCCCCGGCGATGTCGGTCCGGCTGTAGCCGTCCCAGCCGAGGCTGGAGTCACCGCACCCGCGGATGTCCGTGTTGGCGACCCGGTAGCCGGCCGCGACGAGCGCGGGGGCCAGGAACCGGTAGGAGTGGCGGCTGTCACCCATCCCGTGCGCGAGGACCACGAGGGGGCCCTGTCCGGTGAGGTCGTAGGCGATGGTCTTGCCGGCGATGGTCAGGGTCTCGGTCATGGCGTCCCCTCGTTGGCTAACTTCGTTAGGGCCAAACCTACGGTCATTAGGACGCCGGGTCAACTCGTCGACCTCGTCACCGTCGGCGTCAGCCGCGGAACGGCTCACCCCTCTCCTGACGGCAACGGGTCACCGTCGAGTGCTCGCCGCTCGACGACCCCGCCCCGTCGCTCTCGTCACGGGCGGAGGTCGTCGACCGTGGTTCGTGCCGACGGCCGGATGTTGACCGGCACCGGTCGGCCGATGGCCAGTGCACAGACCGTCGGTGACCTCTAGACGGTTGGCCGCGCGTGCGGTGTGCTCCGTCCAGGCCTGCTGGTGGTCACCGGGTCCTCGACAAGGGAGTTCCGTGTGATGCGACGCCTCGCCGGCCTGGTGGCCGCTGCCACGTTCACGACCGTCGGGGTGCTCGCCGCCCCGCCAGCGAGCGCAGACACGACGAGGCCGACCGTCCGCGCGACGGTCACGTCGACCGGGGCCGTGGGGGCCGCGGCGCTCAGCGCCCCGTCCGGTGACATCGACGCCATCAAGGTGCGGTACCTGTCGAAGCTGCCGGTGGCCTCACGGCTGACCGAGGCCCAACTGGACGTCACCACCACACCGATGGACAACGTCCAGGCCGAGCTCGCGCACCGAGTCGCCGACGGGGTCATCAACGGCCGACATTTCAGCACCGACGACCCCGCCGGGAACACGGCGTGGTCAGTGCCCTTCGACGTTCCCACGGCGAAGCTCACCGGGTACGGCACCTACACCTGGCAGGTGTACGCGACCAGGTTCAACGACCAGGGCTACCTCGGTAACCGGTCCATCGCCTACTACCCGGTGGACATCCGCGCGAGCGGCGGCCTGGCCGTCGTCCTACAACGCTCGGGTGCAACCGTGTCGGTCCGGGCCTGGACGCTGGCCTACAACAGCACGCTATGCCGGTTCGGCCAGTGGGGCGGCCGGGGCGTCTACGTCCAGAAGCTCCAGCCGAACGGTTCGTGGGGCTACGCCGGAGGCCTGACGACCGACCGGACAGGCCGGGCCAGTCGGGCACTGGCCACCGGTGCCGGGACCTACCGCGCGTACGTCAAGGACGACGCGACGATCTTCGGGGCGATCACCCCGCCGCTCACCCTCAAGTAGCCCCGCCCGGAGTTGACATCGGACCCGCGTCCGGGCCGAGAACGGCCACGAACTCAGCACCGCCGGTCGCGGACTACCGGAAACGCGCCGGGCCAATCCTGGACGGCGAAGCGCGCGCCGCCACCGGCGGTGCAAGACGCCAGACAGCCACTCCGCTCACCTGGTGGCCGCGGCGTGTGCGTCCCGGCCCTGTTGGAGATGGCCGCGCTCACCTACCGGGTGCTCGCCCACCTCCGCCCACGCCCGGATCGCAGCGCTCTCACCGCCACCCGACTGCGAAGCGGTGCGCCGGTCAGGCCTGGGCGCGGGTGTGCAGGCGGCGGGCGGCCTCGGCCAGCGACCCGGACAGCGACGGGTAGACGGTGAACGCCTGCGCCACCTGGTCCACGGTCAGCCGGCCGGCGACGGCGAGCGACAGCGGGTGCACCAGCTCGCTGGCGCCGGGCGCGACCACGACCCCACCGGTGAGGATGCCGGTGGCCGGACGGCAGTACAGCTTGACGAAACCGTCGCCGAAGGCCTGCATCTTGGCGCGCGCGTTCCCGGCCAGCGGGAGGGTCACGGTGCGGACGGTGTCGTCCGGTGGCGGGCCGATGGTGGCGATCTCCGGGTCGGTGAACACGTTGGCGCAGACCTGGCCGAGGTCCAGCGGGGCCACCGCGTCGCCGAGCGCGTGCCACATCGCGATCCGGCCCTGCATCGCCGCGACCGAGGCCAGCAGCAGGACCCCGGTGCAGTCCCCGGCGGCGTAGATCCCCGGGACGCCGGTGCGGGACACCCGGTCGACTGCGACGTGCCCGGCCTCGGTGAGCTCGACCCCGGCCTCGGCCAGGCCGATCCCGGCCGTGTTCGGCACCGACCCGACGGCGACCAGGCAGTGGCTGCCGGTCACCCGGCGCCCGTCGGTGAGCCGCACCTCGATGCCGTCGTCGGTGCGGGTCACCGACTCCGCCCGGGACCGGGACAGGACGGTCATCCCGCGGCGGGCGAACACGTCCTGCAGCACCCCGGCGGCATCCGCGTCCTCACCCGGCAGCACCCGGTCCCGGGAGGACACGAGGGTGACGCGCGCGCCGAGGGACCGGTAGGCGCCGGCGAACTCCGCCCCGGTCACCCCGGACCCGACGACCACCAGGTGCTCGGGCAGCTGCGCCAGCTCGTACAGCTGGGTCCAGGTGAGGATCCGTTCGCCGTCGGGCTCGGCGTCCGGCAGCACGCGCGGACTGGCGCCGGTCGCGACCAGCACGATGTCGGCGGCCAGTTCACCCCCGTCCTCCGCGCGGGGTGCACCGTCGCGCGCGCCGTCGCGCGCGTCGCCGGGTGCGCCGTCGCGCGCGGACCACGTGACCCGGTGGCCGCCGCGGGGGCCCGGGTCCCGGCCGGCGAGCCGCCCCGTTCCGCCGACCACCCGCACCCCGCGCGAGCGCAGCGACTCGGCGATGTCGTGCGACTGCGCGACGGCGAGGGCGCGGACCCGCTCGTTGACCGCCGCGAGGTCCACCGGGGCGGCCGGCCCCTCGTCGCCCAGCAGCTGCAGCCCGAGCTCCCCGGACTCCCGGGCGCGGGTCAGCACCTGCGCGGTCGCGATCAGCGTCTTGCTGGGCACGCAGTCGGTGAGCACGGCCGACCCGCCGATGCCCTCGGCCTCGACCACGGTGACCTCGGCGCCGAGCTGCGCGGCGACCAGGGACGCCTCGTACCCGCCCGGCCCGCCACCGAGGACGACGACGCGGGGCCGGGGACGGGTCACCCACCCATCCTGACCCGGCCGGTTGCGCGCCGTCCGGTGGGCCCGCGGGCATGCGGCACGCCGTCCCCCGGCCCCTAGGCTGCCCGCGCCCAGCCGTCCCCCCGGGTGGGCCTGTGTCCGCACCGACGGAGAAGGACCTCATGGGCGACGACGCCGCGCAGCACGGACCGGACCAGGACGCGTTCGAGCGGGCCGTCGACGCGGTCCGGTCCGGCGCGACGCCGGCCGATGCGGCCGCGGGGCTGTACGCCCGGCTGAGCGAGGGCGAGCGCCTCGGCCTGCTCGACGGGGACACCCCGTTCTGGCCCGGCATGGACGCGATGGTCAACGAGGGCTACAACCTCACGCCCTACGTCCACGGCGCGGTGGACCGCCTCGGCATCCCCGGCACCCGGTTCGTCGACGGCCCCCGGGGCTGCGTGTCCGGGCACGGCACCGCGTTCCCGGTGTCGATGGCGCGCGGCGCCACCTGGGACGTCGCGCTGGAGGAGCGGATCGGTGAGGTCATCGGCCGCGAGATCCGGGCCCAGGGCGGCAACTTCTTCGGCGGCGTCTGCATCAACCTGCCGCGCCACCCGGCCTGGGGCCGCGCTCAGGAGACCTACGGCGACGACCCGTACCACCTCGGGGAGTTCGGCGCCGCGCTGACCCGCGGCTCGCAGCGGTACGTGATGGCGTGCGCGAAGCACTACGCGCTCAACTCGATGGAGAACGCCCGCTTCACCGTGGACGTCAGCATCGACGAGGCCACGCTGCAGGACGTCTACCTGCCGCACTTCAGGCGCACGGTCGACGAGGGCGTCGCGGCGATCATGTCCGCCTACAACGCGGTCGACGGCGAGTGGGCCGGCCAGAACGAGCACCTGCTGACCGACGTCCTGCGCGACCAGTGGGGCTGGGACGGGATCACGGTGTCGGACTTCATCTGGGGACTGCGCGACGCGGCCCGGTCGCTGAACGCCGGCCTGGACCTGGAGGAGCCGTTCGCCCAGCAGCGGGCCCGGTTCCTGCCCGCTCAGCTGGCCGCCGGTGAGACCTCCTGGGCGATGGTCGAGCGGTCCGGGGTGCGCATGCTCGCCGTGCAGCTGCGCTCCTACGCCTCCCGCGCGGGCGGGGAGTTCGGCCCGGCGACGATGGTCACCGACGACGCCCGGGCGCTGGCGCGGACGGCCGCCGCCCGGGCGATGGTGCTGCTGCGCAACGAGCCGGTCGACGGTGCGCCGGTGCTGCCGCTGGACCCGGCCGCGGTCGGCTCGATCGCGGTGATCGGCCGGCTGGCGACCGCCCCGAACATGGGCGACCTCGGGTCGTCCCAGGTGCGGCCGCCGGACTTCACCACCCCGCTGGCCGGCATCACCGCCGCCTTCCCGGGCGCCGCCGTCACCCTCGTCGAGCAGGACGACCCGGCCGCGGCCGCGGATGCCGCCCGCGCCGCGGACATCGCGGTCGTGGTGGCGGGCTTCGACATGCGCGACGAGGGCGAGTACGTCGGCTCCGACACGATGACCCGCCCGGAGTTGCTGGCGCTCTACCCGCCGCGGGACGGGTCGCAGGGCGCCGGTGCCCGGGACGACGAGGCGCAGCCGGCCGGCGACGGCGGCAACGTGGTGATGAGCTCCGGCGACGAGTACGGCGGGGACCGGGCGTCGCTGTCGCTGCGGCCGGTCGACGAGGACGTGATCCGCGCGGTGGCTGCCGCCAACCCCCGCACGGTCGTGGCTCTCGTCGCGGCCGGAGCGGTGCTCACCGAGAGCTGGCGCTCGCACGTCCCTGCCGTTCTGATGATGTGGTACGCGGGCATGGAGGGCGGGCACGCGCTCGCCGACGTGCTGACCGGCACGCAGAACCCGGCCGGCCGGCTGCCGATCTCCATCCCCACCTCGGCCGACCACCTGCCGTTCTTCGACCGCGATGCCACCGCGATCACCTACGACCGCTTCCACGGCCAGCGCCTGCTGGACTCCCTCGGTGTCGCGCCCGCGTTCCCGCACGGTTTCGGCCTGTCCTACACGACCTTCTCGATCGACGAGGTCACGACGGTGAGCCCGCAGCCCGGCGGGGTGCGGCTGACCGTGCAGGTCACCAACATCGGTGACCGGGACGGGCACCACGTGGTGCAGGTCTACGGCCGCCGCTCGACCGGGGACTACGCCGGTGAGCTGCTGCTTGCCGGCTTCGCCGGCGTCGACGTCGCCGCGGGAGCGACCGCGTCGGTCGACGTGGACGTCTCCTTCACCCCGCTGGCCGAGTGGGACCCGGCGTCCCGCACCCGGGTCGCGCCCGCTCCGGCCGACGTCGTGTTGGAGGTCGGTTCCCACGTCCACGACCCGCAGGGCTGGGTCGTCCCCGCGCAGTGAGCCGCGCTTGAACTGGGGCCGACGGCGTACCGGATCCGACCAGATGTCGTCCGCGCGACGCGGTACGGGCAGCTGCCGCCCGAAGTGGTCGATCTCGGTACACCGTCGTGCCGGATCGGTGCCTGAACCGGCCGCAGGGGTCGATCGGGAGCCGGACGCGATCTGCGGACATCCGCGGCTGGTGGCGGTCTACGACGCGCTCGACCCCGACCGCAGTGCACGACGCCCCGCGCCCCGGCGGCCCGGCGTTCCGGACGCAGCCCCGTCAACGCCGGACTGCGGTCACTCCTGAGCTCAGTCGGTGCTGAGCCCGGCTGCGTCGGGCGGGTCGCTCACGGCCCTGGCCCGCGGGCCGCAGGCCGTTCCGAGGCCGCCGGCTCGTGCCGGGGCCGGGGGTCGACCGGGTCGGACCCGGCGGGACCGGTCCCCTCGTCGTCCACTGGTGCCCACAGGTCGTCGGGGCCCATGCCCTCGATGACCCACCGGTCCGGACCGGCCTCGCCCGCCTCGCGGCACAGCCCGGACGCGCGGCTGAGCAGCTGGTCCCACCTCTCCCCCGGGGCGGCGGTCGCGGCGCCCACCGAGAAGGTGACCTTGCCGGCGTCCTCCCGCCAGTGCTCGCGGATCGCCCCGAGAACGCTGCGCACGCGCCCGCCGCTGGCTCGGGCGAGGACCAGCACGAAGTCGTCGGCGGCGATCCGGATGGCCCGGTCGTGCGTCCACAGGTCGAGCTTGGCGACGCGCCCGAAGGCGGTCAGCACGGCCTCCGCTGCAACGGGTCCCCGACTGAGACGGAGGTCCGGGAACTCGTCGACCCGCAGGACCACGACGGTGTCCCCGACGCGCACGCTCTCCAGGGCGCGCCGCAGCGCCCGCCGGTCCTCCAGGCCGGTGACGCCGTCGGTGCCCATCCCGTCCAGCAGCCGGTCGTGCTCGCCCTGTTCCGCGGCGCTCCGCCGAGCGGTGACGATGCCGACGGCGGCCCACACGCCGATGACGATCGCGAGCCGGCTCAGCAGCGCGGCGTCCACGCCCACGCGCTGGACGTCGTTGAGCAGCAACCAGGTCCCGGCCGCGACCGGCAGCAGAGCGAGCACGTCCCGGCTGGTCCCGACGAAGCCGACGTAGACGAAGACGAGCACGAGGAAGCCCGCATAGACACCGCTCACCCCGGTCGTGCGGGTGCCCAGCAGGGCCAGCTCGGCCAGGCCGGCAACCGGGTAGAGCAGCAGGGCCCGGCGGGGCAGCCGGCTCCAGGACAGGAACAGGCTCGACCCGACCACCGCTGCCACCGTGACGGCGTCGACGGTGACCTGCACCTGTTGGGCCCGCGGCGTCTCGAGCACCCACACGCTGCCCACGGTGACCAGGGACAGGATCCCGAACAGCGAGGCTCCCAGGACCGCGTGCCGGCGCATCCGCGACCCGGACGCGTCCGGGTCCGTGTGCACGAGGTTCGCCGGCGAGGAGGGCATGGCCGGACGGTCCCAAGGCGGAGGTGACACCCACCTGAGCGGCGCACGCCTGGTGGACGCCGTAACCGATCGGTCCAGTGGGGCGCCGTCGCCGAGCCGCTCAGGTGCCCGCTCGCGCGGCCGGCGCGGTGCCCACGACGACTGTCGCGTCGAGCTCGAACGAGCGGACGACCCGTCCGTCCAGCCCGCCGCCGGTGACCAGGCCGAGCGTGGCCGATGCCTGGTGATCGCTGGACTCCAGGAGCAGGTGCCCACCCGGGGCCAGCCAGTCCCGGGCGCCCGCGGCGACGCGGCGCTGGACGTGCAGGCCGTCCGGTCCCCCGTCCAGCGCGACCGGCGGCTCGTGCAGCCGGGCCTCCGGCGGCATCGTGGCGATCGCCCCGGTCGGCACGTACGGCGCGTTGACGACCAGGACGTCGACCCGCCCGCGCAGTCGGGCCGGCAGCGCCGCGAACAGGTCGCCCGCGACCACCTGGCCGGGCGGCGGGACGTTGCGGCGGGCGCAGCGCACCGCGGCGGGGTCGACGTCGGCGGCGTACAGCTGGACCGGGTCCACCGCCGCCGCCACCGCGGCGGCCACCGCCCCGGAACCGCAGCACAGGTCCACGACGACCGGGTGGGGGAGCAGCCGGGCGAGGTCGACCGCCTGCCGGGCCAGCACCTGCGTGCGCCGCCGGGGCACGAAGACGCCCGGCTCCACGACGATCCGCAGCCCGCAGAACTCCGCCCAGCCGAGGACCTGCTCCAGCGGGGCACCGGAGACCCGGCGGCCGACCAGCGTCTCGAGCTCGGCCGGTGTCGCGGCCGCCGCGACGAGCAGCGCCGCCTCGTCCTCGGCGAACACACAGCCCGCGGCGCGCAGCCGGTGCACCACCGCCGGCAGGCCCGCGCCCGTCCCGTCGCCCACCGGACGAGTGTGCTGCCGACCACGCCCGGTCGATACGCTCTCGCGCCGTGACCCTGTACGCCGCCTACGGGTCGAACCTGGACCCGGCCCAGATGCGCCAGCGATGCCCGGAGTCGCCGCTGCGCGACTGCGGCTGGCTGCCCGGGTGGCGGCTGACCTTCGGGGGCGAGGACATGGGCTGGGACGGCCCGCTGCCGACGGTGGTGGAGGACCCGGACAGCCAGGTCTACGTCGCGCTGTACGAGATCTCCGCCGCCGACGAGACCTCGCTGGACCGCTGGGAGAGCGCGGACACCGGCCTGTTCCGCAAGATCAGGGTCCGGGTGCAGACGCTGGAGGGCGACAGCCCGGCGTTCGTCTACGTGCTGGACGCGTTCGAGGGCGGCCTGCCGTCCGCGCGCACCCGCGACCTGGTCGCCGCGGCCGCGGACGCGGCCGGCGCCCCACCGGACTACGTCGACGGGCTGCGCCGGCGGCCGGTCCGCGATGACGGCTGAGATGGGCACCGCCGCGGCGACCGCGGTCCCGGGCGAGCTGGTCACCCGGGCCCGGGCCTGGGCCGCCGACGACCCGGACCCGGTCACCCGCGACGAGCTGACGTCGCTGATCGAGCGCGCCTGCGGCCCGGGCGGCGGGGACACCGGCGGCAGCGGTACCGGCGGGGGTACCGGCAGCGGTACCGGCGGCGATGCCGGCGCGGCCGCCGAGCTGGCCGACCGTTTCGCCGGCTCCCTGCAGTTCGGCACCGCCGGCCTGCGCGGCGAGCTCGGGGCGGGACCGAACCGGATGAACCGGGCGGTCGTGCTCCGGGCCGCGGCCGGGTTGGTGGCCGTCCTCGTGGAACGCGGCGCCCGCGGGATCGTCATCGGCTTCGACGCGCGCCACCGCTCGGCCGACTTCGCCCGGGACACCGCACGGGTCGCGTCGGCGGCCGGGCTGCGCGCCGTGCTGTTCCCCCGCCCGCTGCCGACGCCGGTCCTCGCCTTCGCCGTCCGGCACCTCGGGGTGGACGCCGGGGTGATGGTCACGGCCAGCCACAACCCCGCGCCGGACAACGGCTACAAGGTCTACCTCGGCACCGGCAGCCAGCTCGTCGCCCCCGACGACGCCGTGATCGCGGCCGCGATCGCCGCGGTCGGCCCGGTCGTCGGCATCGCGCTGGACGACGAGCGCGTCGAGGTCCCCGACGTCGACGCGCCCGGCGGGCACGCGCCGGCCGACGCGCCCGGAGGCGGAACCGCGGGCGCGCCCGGCGGCGGGCTGCTGACCGCGTACACCGCCCGCGTGGCCGGGCTCGTCGGGCCGACCGGGCCCGGGCGGGCCGGGCTGCGGGTGGTGCACACCGCGGTGCACGGCGTCGGCGGGCCGGTGTTCGCCGCCGTCGCCGCGGCTGCCGGGTTCGGCGCGCCGCTGCAGGTCCCGGAGCAGGCGCGGCCGGACCCGGACTTCCCGACCACGCCGTTCCCCAACCCGGAGGAGTCCGGCGTCCTGGACCTCGCGTTCGACCTCGCCCGCCAGACCGAGGCAGACCTGGTCGTGGCGTCGGACCCGGACGCCGACCGGTGCGCGGTGGCCGTCCCGGACCCGGCCGTCGAGGGCGGCTGGCGCCGGCTGACCGGGGACGAGGTGGGCGTCCTGCTGGCCTCCCGGCTGGTCGGCGAGGCCGGGCCGCTCGCCGGCGTCGACCCCGCGCGGACCGTGTTCGCCCGGACGATCGTCTCCTCCACCTGGTTGGACTCGATCGCGGCCGCCCACGGCGTCCCGGTCGTCCGGACGCTGACCGGCTTCAAGTGGCTGGCCCGCGTCCCGGGCCTGCGCTACGCATACGAGGAGGCCCTCGGCTACTGCGTGGACCCGGACGGGGTCGCGGACAAGGACGGCATCTCGGCGGGACTGCTGGTGCTGGACCTGGCGGCCCGCCTCGCCGACGACGGCGCGACACTCGCCGAGGCACTCGACGACCTCGCGCGGGCGCACGGCCTGCACGCCACCTCGCAGCTGTCTCTCCGGGTGACCGACCTGGCCGAGCGCGACGTCGCGCTGCACCGGCTGCGGGTCGCGGCCCCGGACCGCCTCGGCGGCCTGCCGGTCACCCGGACCGACGACCTGGCCGCCCCGGCGGACGGGCTGCCGCCGACGCCGGGGCTGCGCCTGGAACTGGCCGCCGACGCGGGTCCGCACGGCTGGGTCGTCGTCCGACCGTCCGGGACCGAGCGCAAGCTCAAGTGCTACCTGGAGGTGGTGCTCCCCGACGCCGTCGACGTGGGCGCCGCGCGGTCGGTGGCCGCGGCGACGCTGGCCGCGGTGGCCGACGACCTGAGAGCGGTGCTCACCGGAGCGTGACCGGTCGGTGGGCGGGACGAGCGCCCGTCCGGGTGCGGCGGGGCCGGTCGCCGGACTACCGTCCCCGGCGTGACGGACCTGCCTGCCGACAACCCGTTCGCCGAGCCGAGCGCGCTGCCGTTCGCGTTCCCCCCGTTCGACCGGGTCCGTGCCGAGCACCTCGCGCCGGCCTTCGACGCGGGGATGGCCGAGCAGCGGGCGGAAGTGGAGGCCGTCGCCGCCGACCCGACCCCACCGACCTTCGCCAACACCGTCGAGCCCCTCGAGCGGTCCGGTGCACTGCTCTCCCGCGTCCAGAAGGTGTTCGACACCCTCGTCGGCACCGCGTCGACCACGGGACTGCGCGCGCTGGAGGCCGAGCTGGCGCCGCGCCTGGCGGCGCACGAGGACGCCGTGGCGCTGGACCCGCGGCTGTTCGCCCGGCTCAGCGCGGTGCACGCGGAACGGGACGGGATCTGGCTGGAGCCCGAGGAGGTCGCCGTCCTGGACCGGCACCACCGCGACCGGGTCCGGGCCGGTGCCGGCCTGGACGAGCTCGGCCGGGACCGCCTGCGGGCGTTGAACGAGGAGCTGTCCGGGCTCGAGGCCGCGTTCCGCCGGGCGCTGCTGGCCGAGACCAGTGCTCTCGCGGTGGTGGTCGACGACGCCGCCCGGCTGGCCGGGCTGACCGCCGGCGAGGTGGCATCCGCCGCCGCCGCCGCGACCGAGCGCGGGCAGTCCGGCTGGCTGCTGCCCCTGGTGCTGTCGACCGGCCAGCCGGCGCTGGCGTCGCTGCACGACCGAGCGCTGCGCGAGCAGCTGCACCGCGCAGCGACCAACCGTGGGCTGCGGGGCAACGACACCGACACCCGGGCACTGCTGACCCGGATCGCGGCCGCGCGGGCCGAGCGCGCCGGCCTGCTCGGGTACGCGACCCACGCGGACTGGGTGATCGCCGACCAGACGGCGGGCAGCGTCGATGCGGTGCTCGCCGTGCTCGGGCCGCTGGCTCCCCGCGCGGCGGCGAACGCCCGCGCGGAACAGGCGGACCTGGAGGCCCTGATGGCCGCCGACGGCATCGACGGCCCGCTGCAGCCGTGGGACTGGGCCTACTACGCCGCCAAGGGCGCCGCGACCGGTGGCGCCGCACCCGACGCGGGCTCGATCCGGGACCACCTGGAGCTCGACGCCGTGTACCGGGACGGGGTGTTCGCCGCCGCCACCGGGCTGTACGGGCTGGCGTTCGCCGAGCGCCACGACCTGCCGACCCACCACCCCGACGTGCGGACGTTCGAGGTCACCGACGCCGACGGCTCGCCGCGCGGCCTGTTCGTGCTGGACCCGTTCGCCCGGGAGTCCAAGCGCGGCGGGGCGTGGATGACCAACCTCGTCGACCAGTCGCGTCTGCTGGAGACGCTGCCGGTGGTGATCAACGTGCTGAACATCCCCCGCCCGCCGGACGGCGAGCCGGTCCTGCTGAGCCTGGACGAGGTCACCACCGCCTTCCACGAGTTCGGGCACGCGCTGCACGGCCTGCTGTCCGACGTCGAACACCCCCTGCTGTCCGGCACCTCGGTCCCCCAGGACTTCGTGGAGTTCCCCAGCCAGGTCAACGAGATGTGGGCCGCCGACCCGGGGGTGCTGGCGCGGTACGCCCGCCACCACCGCACCGGTGCACCGCTGCCGGCGGAGCTGGCCGAGTCGGTGCGCGCGCAGTCGGCGCCGCAGGGCCACGCGACGGCGGAGATGCTCGCGGCGACCCTGCTGGACCTGGCCTGGCACCGGCTGCCCGCCGGCCAGCAGGTCGCCCCCGAGGACGTCGAGGCGTTCGAGTCCGCGGCGCTGGCGGCGCACGACCTGGACCTGCCCGCGGTGCCGCCGCGCTACCGCAGCAGCTACTTCAACCACACGTTCGGCGGCGGGTACAGCGCGCGCTACTACGCCTACCTGTGGAGTGAGGTGCTCGACGCGGACGCCGTGCGCTGGTTCGGCGAGCACGGCGGGCTGACCCGGGAGAACGGCGACCGGTTCCGGCGGGAGGTGCTGTCCCGCGGGGGGACCGTCGACCCGGCCGCCGCGTACCGGGCGTTCACCGGCGCCGACCCCACGACCGGCCCACTGCTCGAGCGCCTCGGCCTGGCAGCTGGAGCGCCCGCCGATGCGCCGTGACCGTCGCCGCGGTCCGACGGCGCAGGCGGACTGCCACCCGTACCGGGTTCAGCGGCTTCAGCGGGTGGGCCAGTGCCAGGGCGGTCCGTCGAGCAGGCCCTGCCCGGCAGCCGTGGTCTGACCGAGGTCCTTGGCCAGCTCGATCAGCGTGGGCGCCGCGGTGCCGGGGTCGGTGGCGGCGGACAGTTCGGCGATCAGCTGCTGGGAGTGGGTGACCACGATCAGCTGCGCCCGCCGGCCGGCGCCGCCGATCAGCTCGGCCAGGGCCGCGAGCAGCTGCGGGTGGAGGCTGGTCTCGGGTTCGTTGAGCACGAGCAGCGGTGGCGGGGTCGGCGTCAGCAGGGCCGCGACCCACAGCAGGTAGCGCAGGGTCCCGTCGGACAGCTCCGGGACGGTCAGCGGCCGCAGCAGGCCCGGCTGACGCAGGGCCAGCTCGAACAGTCCGCCGGTGGTCGTCACCTCGACCGTGCTGCCGGGGAACGCGGAGTCGACCGCCCGGTCCAGGGCGGCGGCGTCCCCGGTCTCCCGGATGGTCTGCAGGGCGGCCGCGAGGTCGCCGCCGTCCGGGCTCAGCACCGGAGTGCGGGTCCCGACGTGCGCGGCCCGGGCCGGCGCGGCGGCGTCGGTGCGGAGGTGGTCGTAGAACCGCCACGCACGCATCTGCTCCCGCAGCAGCAGCAACTCCGGTGCCCGGTCGGGGTCGGCGACCTGGCTGAGCATGCTGTCGAACGGCTGCAGCTGGTACCCGAGGGAGGCCCAGGAACCGTCGTCGCCGCGCAGCCGGACCGCCGGTCCTGACCGGTCCGACAGCAGCGCCGCCGGCCGCAGCACCGGCCCGCTCCAGGTGCACTCCCGCTTGATCTCCGGGTCCAGCGCGAACAGCGACCCCCCGGACCGAACGGGCAGGCCGAAGTCGACGGCGTAGCTGACGTCGTCCCCGGCGAACCCGAGGCGCAGCTCGACCGGGCGGCTGCGCACCGTTCCCTGCACCGGGTGCCGGCCCTCGCGGACGGCGCGCCCCAGCTCCTGCGGGCCGGCCCACAACGTCGAGGCCAGCCCGCCCTGACGGGCCAGCGCGCCGACCGCGCCGTTGCGGGACACGTCCGCGAGCAGCCGCAACGCCCGGTAGAGGCTGGACTTGCCGGTGCCGTTGCCCCCGGTCACCACCGTGACGCGGCCCAGGCCGATCACCAACCGGCGCAGCGACCGGTAGTTCTCGACGGCGAACGTCGACAGCATCCGGGCACGGTAGGGCGCGTGCACGCGCAGGCGGACCCGCGGTGGGAACGGTGACCCTCAGACGTTCGGCGCGGGCCGGACGGCGGTCGGTCAGATGTCGGCGAGGGACTGGGTCGGCTCGGCACCCAGCTCGGCCAGCACGGAGTCTCCGAGCCTGGTCAGGAGTCGCAGCGCGGCCTGCCGGTCGTGGTCGTTCCCCGAGGGCGTCGTCGCGCCCTCGCACGTCCACGACGCCGAGGAGGAGATCACCGCTCCCCCGGCACGTACGTGTACATCCCGCCGGGCACCCGGCACTCCTTCCGCTGCAGGTCCGTCGTCGGCCGGGTGTACAACACGCTGGTGCCCGGCGGCTTCGACCACGGCATCACCGCCCACGGCGTCCCGGCCCCCCGCGTGGTGATGCCGCCACCGGGCACCTCCGCGCTGGAGGTCTGGCAGGAGATCGTCGCCGGGCGCCCGGCCGCCCCCTGGCAGGGACAGCAGCACGTCGACGAGTGGAGGTCGTGAGCGTCAGCGGGTGGGCGTGACCTCGGCGACCGCGGAGGCCGCCGGGACCGCGGAGACCGCCGAGACGCGCAGGAAGTCGAGCTTCGCGGCGGCCTCGGATCCCGAGGCCGCCGTGTAGGCGACGATCCGCAGGTCGGTGCCGGCGACGGTGAACACGTCACAGTCCAGCTCGACGTCCCCGACGACGGGGCTGCTCACCACCTTGCGCTCGGACTGGTGCTCGCTCACCGCGCCGGTCTCCCACAGCTGCCGGAACCGCTGGCTGGACGCGAGCAACTCCTGGACCAGGGCGGTCACCCCGCGATCGCCCGGGTACCGCCCCTGGACCCGGCGGATGTCGGCCACCAGCGATGCCTCGAAGACCTCGGCACTGCCCGAGCGGCCGACGGTCTGCCCGCCGCCGGCGTGCAGGGCCGTCCCGGTGAACATGGCCCGCACGAGGTTCGGTCGCCCCGTGGCGGGACGGACGGGCTCGCCGAGCAGCGCCGCCCACAGCGGGCTCCAGCTGAGCAGGTCCCACGAGGCGGTGAACACGGCGACCGGGATCTCCCCGAGGCGCGCCACCAGGCGCTGCACGCCGGGCGGGATGTGCGCGGGCACCTCGGCGGGCGACGGCGGGAGCAGCCCTGCCACGACGAACAGGTGGTCCCGTTCCGCGTCGGTGAGCTGGAGCGCCCGGGCGAGTGCCGCAGCGACCTGGTCCGACGGCCGCCGGGCGCGTCCCTGCTCCAGGCGGACGACGTAGTCGACGCTCAGCCCGGCGAGCGAGGCGAGCTCCTCCCGCCGCAGCCCCGCCGCCCGTCGGGAGTCGCCGCCGCGCAGCCCGACGTCCGCTGGCGAGAGGCGGTCGCGCCACGATCGGAGCAGCGATCCGAGGTTCCCGTGCTGTTCCGGCATGCGCCCAGTCTGGCCGCGGCCGCACGGTCCTGAGGCGCGCTGGGTGGTACTGCCGGTCCGCATGCTCAGCCGGGCCACGCCGGCCCGCCGTCGCCGGACCAGACTTCTGTGCATGACAACAACCCTGATCACCGGAGCCAACAAGGGCCTCGGCTACGAAACCGCCCGCCGCCTCATCCAGGCCGGGCACACCGTGTGGATCGGCGCCCGCGACGCGGCGCGCGGGCAGCAGGCGGCGGACGCCCTCGGCGGCCGTTTCGTGCAGCTCGACGTGACCAGCGACGCGTCCGTCGCCGCCGCCGCCGAGACGGTCGCCGCCGCGGGCGGCCTCGACGTCCTGGTCAACAACGCCGGCATCGTCGGTTCCTACAGCGACGCCGCAGACCTCACGGCCGCGGACGCCCTGGCCGTCTACGACACCAACGTCGTGGGCATCGTCCGCACGACCAGCGCGTTCGCGCCGCTGCTGCGCGCCTCGAGCGCTCCGACCATCGTCAACGTGACCAGTGGTCTGGGCTCGTTCGCCTTCGTGCACGATCCCGAGCGGATCGAGTCGAAGGTGCTCGCGCCGCTCTACACCTCGTCGAAGTCGGCCGTCACGATGCTCACCGTGCAGTACGCGAGGGCGTTCCCCCAGATGCGGGTCAACGCGGCCGACCCCGGGTACACCGCCACCGACTTCAACGGGAACACCGGCACCCAGACGGTGCAGGAGGGCACGGACGCGATCGTCGAGCTGGCCACCCGCGGCGGCGAGGGCCCCACCGGCACGTTCATCGACCGGTCCGGCGTCGCCGCCTTCTGACGTCGCCCCTGTCTGGCGTCGACCGCCGGGCTCAGGACCCAGCGATGCGGGCCAGCAGCAGGTTGGGGTCGCGCATCGTCCGGTAGGCGGCACTGGCGACGACGATCTCGTCGCCGCTGACGGCGATCGAGGTCGGGTTCTGCAGCCCGTCGGCGGCGGTCAGCACGGTGGTCCGCGTGCCGTCGGCGCGCAGCAGCACGACGCGCCGCTCGGCGTTGATCGCGGCGAGCACCCCGTTGTTCTGGGCGGTGAACGCGAAGTCGTCGATCCCGGGCAGGCCGCTGGCGGCGGTCTGCACCGCGCCGGCCGCGCCGCCCGGCCGGATCGGGATCCGCAGCAGCAGGCCGCGGTCCGTGTTGGACACCCACACCGCGCCGCCGCCGACCTTGACGCCGTTCGCGCCGATGTTCGACACCGGGGTCAGCGCGGTTTCGCTCGCCCACAGCTGGGCGGCGCCGCCGGCGGTCGGGATGCGCCAGACGACGCCGAGCGCGGAGTCGGCGACGTACAGCACCCGGTCGCGATCGGTGATCGCCATCCCGTTCGGGAAGCTGCCGGCGGGCAGCGCGGCGATCCGCCTCGGGGCGGCACCCGTCCGGGTGATGCGCCAGATCCCGGTCAGTTCGGCCGTGCCGGCGCGGTAGCCCACGTAGAGGGTCCCGTCGGACGCGCGCGCCACCCCGGTCACCGAGCCGCTGGCGCCCGGCGCGGTCGGTGCCGGCAGCGTTGCGACCGGGCGCACGGTCCCGGTGGCGTCGACCCGGACGACCTGGCGGCTGCCGTCCAGGCTGACCACCACGGCGCGGCCGCCGTCGAGGGTGATGTTCTCCGCGTTCTGGCCGGCGGCGACGTCGAAGTGGACGACCACCCGCGGTTCGCTGACCGGCGCGGTCGCCGCCCTGGCCGGGACCACGGACAGCGCCAGCGTCGCCGCGGCGAGAGCGGCGGCGGCCGAGACGGTGACGGACCGGGCGGTGGACCTTGAACGCGACACGAATCTCTCCTGCTCTGGGGGCGACCGCGCCGTCAGCCGGCCGGAGGACGAACCGATCGTCGTTAGGCCGACACAGCCTGTCAACGACGGGCCCACCAGCCGATATCGGCGGGTGGCACTTCGCGTGAACTACGAAGCCCGCAGTGGTCGTTCGGTTACGTTACTCGTGTGACCAGAGCCGCCTGGGGTGACGAATCCATCCGCGGAAACCTGTACGTCTTCGTCGCGGTCACGTCCCAGACAGAGTTTGCATCGAGACTGCGGCCCACTGTCCGCGCCCTCCCGCGGAAGGGAACGACGCGCGTCCACATGACCAACGAGAGTCGTGGTGAGCGCCAGCGTCTGCTCACCGCGGTCGTCGGGCTTCCCGTCCGTGCTCATGTCGTGGTTGCCAGACGCCGCCGAGGTGAGACCCAGCGGTCGAACCGAGAGCGGAGCCTGCACGCGCTGGTCACGCGCCTGGTCGACGAGGGCGTGAGCGATCTGACTCTGGAGTCGTGCGACCAGGACTCGGCGGACCGTCGGGTGATCGCACGGATTCTCAGCGGCTCAACGACGTTCGACTACCGGCATGACTCCCCACACCGCGACTGCCTGTTGTGTTACCCGATGTGGTCGCCTGGGCCTACGGGGCGGACGGCGATGAGCGTCGTCGGGTGAGCCCGATCGTCACCTCAGTCGACGAGGTCCCGTGACAACGCGAAGCCCGGCCGACTCTCCATCCGGAGAGCTGCCGGGCTCACTTTCAGACGCTAGTGCGCCTGACTCGTCAAGTGTGGGTCGGTCGGCCTGTGCCGTCAACGCGCGCCACGGCGGCTCGTCGTGCGCGCCTCCTTGCCGGCGGGAAGCGGTGGTCCTTCATTGCGGGGAAGCTCGCAGCGCACACGGATCGTGCGGGTCAGCCACCACCGCTTCCCGCCTCTGGACGGGCCACGGATCACGTCGTGTCGGGTACTCCGGCAACGCCTGCCGAACGCCGGGCCTGGGCTCGTCGCGGTTCTGTCACCCGGTCGCACCATCATGCCGAGACGTGGGGCGATCTACCCCCTGCCTGACCACCCGCGACCACCGAGAGGACCACAGATGGAGCGCCTCACACTGGACGTACTGACCGCCGCAGCCTCACCCGGCGGACCGAGTTGTCTGTCATCGCGGACTGAGCTGCGGCCTGCGGCCGGAGCCGACGCGTCAGTCGCGCCGGCCAAGTTCGCGGTTCGAGGTCGCGACGGCGGTGCGTACGCGTACGAGACCCGGTTCCTCGACGGGCATCTGCGCAACACCGTCGTCCTCGACTCGAAGCAGTCGCAGCTCAACCGAGCCGAAGCCGCCGTCGTCCAGGCGATCGAGGCAGAACTCGAGCCGTTGACCCGCACGCCGCGCATCACAGTCGACTACGGGGCCGGCGCCCTCTTCTCCGACCTGACGCTGCCCCACCGGGCCTTCGACGGTCACATCCGGGCCGGAACGATCGACGGCGTGCCGACGACGAACACCGTGCAGTACCGGCGTCTGCGCGACGCCAGCCCTCTCGACGCGCGACCACTGCTGGAGGCGAGTCCAGCCACGCTGGTGTTCGGTGGATGGGACTCCAGCCGGCGAAGTCGTCAGGGCCGGTGGCGCAGTGCTCTGGTCGGGGAGATCACCGGCTTCGTGGCCGGGGACGCGACTCGCGGCGAGCGACCCGAAGCGGCGCTGCGGGGCGGCGCGCGCGTCGACCCCGTGGGCATGCAGGTCCAGTTGACGGGAAGCGTCCTTGAGGGACTGGTCGATGCCCAGAGGGACGAGCTGAGCCCCGCGACCTCGAAGAAGCTGACCGACCTGGCGCGGCGCACCAAGGGGGACGCGACCGAGTCGGCGTCTCCGCTGGGTCTCGGGGGGATCCCGCCCACGCTGTCGGCGCTGGCCGGAGTGGCCTGCGACCTGATCATCCGATCGCATGTGCTGTCGTTCGCGACCCTGCGCCAGATGCGGTTCGGCGCCGGACCGGACGGTGATGCGGCGTGCCGGGCCCTGCTCGCCGCCTTCGCTCTGGCG
The DNA here is from genome assembly GCA_964242885.1 of uncultured Actinomycetales bacterium. Lineage (GTDB taxonomy): Bacteria > Actinomycetota > Actinomycetes > CAXTBU01 > CAXTBU01 > CAXTBU01. The sequence continues at coordinate 13,474 of CAXTBU010000012.1, read as the reverse complement.
GCGCTCGCGCGTTCCGACGCCGAGCTGTACCTGCGCGCGAACTGCGACCTGGTCGAAGCCGGTGTCACATCGGTGCAGGTCGACCGGCGACACGGCTGGCTCGACGACGTGGAGCCGCTCGACGTCGACAGTGCCGACGCGCTGCTCAGCGCGTCGATCACACAGGCGGAGCAACGCGCCGGGATCCGCTGGAACGGTGAGGCGCTCCGGGTCGTCGGCAATCCCGCGATTCTCGGGGGCGCTGTCGAGGACGACGCGCAGTGACTTCCGCTCCGTCCGGATTCGCGGTGCTCGCTGATCTACCGCTGGGGTCGTACACCGGTCACGACGCCGGCGGCGGGAGCGACATGTTGCCGGCCCCGGCACGTTTACACGCCGCTCTGCTAGCGGCGGCGGCCCAGGGACCGCGAGCCGTCGCGGAGGGCGACCTTCTCGAACCGTCCCCGGCAGACCGGGTAGCCCTGCGCTGGCTCGAGGAGCACCCGCCAGACGGCGTCCTGATCCCGGCACACCGGCGATTCGACGCTGGAGTGACGGCGTACCGCCAGATCGGCCTGCTGCTCAAGGACACCCCGCGGATCCTCGGCAAGGACGACCACCGATCGGTCGCTGTCGCCGGGACGCTGGCCTGGACGTGGGACGAGCAGCCACCGGAAGACGTCGTCGACAGCCTCGAGGAGCTCGTCGCAGACGTGTCGCACCTCGGGACCTCACAGACGCCGGCGCGGGTCTGGATCGGGCCTGCCGCACCGACCCACCGCCGCGATCCGGGCGCGGAGCTGTTCGCCACCGACGGGGTCGACCTGGACGTCGCAACGCGCGGCAGGCTCGAAGCTCTTGAGACTGCTCACCGCGCGTTGACACGGAGCTCCAGGGTCGGCGACGACGCGGTCAGGAGCTCCGAGGACGAGGTCGTACCGAACGCGGTGCGAGGCGCTCGAACGGCGGCGCGGTACGTCGAGCTGGACGCCGAACGCGTGCCTGACGGCCCGTGGGACACCGCGCTGTTGTGTCAGCTCACCGGTCCGGTGGTCCCGCCCGAGAACTGTGTCACGTGGGCCGTCGCCATGCACCGGGCGTTGGTGGCGACCATCGGCACAGGGGCCCCCGGGGTGCTGACCGGTGCTTATGGCGAGGGTGTCCCGCGACCGGCGAACCGGGTCGCCATCCAACTCCTCTGCGGCGCGCCGGCAGCGCTCATCGGACTGGACCCCAGCCGGACGAGTGTCATCGTGGCCCTGCCGCACGGAGCCGACGCGGTCGAGGCCGCCCGGGTGGCCACCGCGGTCAGCTCGATCCGGACACTGACTGGTAGAGGGAGCCGGCGCCGGGTGACCTTCCTCGGCGTTCGGACCGGTTCACGGTTCTGGCCGGCGCCGGCGCGGGACGCCCAGCGACGATGGGCGACGTTCCCGGTGGCGATCCCGGACACCCGTCCGCTTCGCCGACAGCCGTGGTCGCTGGCCGATGCCGCAGCGCTGTCGGTCGCGCTCGTCTTCCGCGACGAGTGGCCCGCGGCCCACGACCGCGGGGACACCCGTTACCGGCGCTTCGCCGACGGGGCCTTCGACCGGGGCGTCACGGTGTTCGCCGCCCAACGCGTCCCCGACAGCCGGGTCGGTCGCTGGGTCCACCGCGGACACGAGGGGGTCGTCGTCCAGCCATACCGTGTCGAGCTCAGCCTCGGGACGCTTGCAGGAGCACAGGCGCTGGTCGCAGTCGGGCAGAGCCGTCATCTGGGCGGAGGACTCCTGCTGCCGACCGATCTCACCGCAACCGGATCGTCCGCCGCGCCGGCCGGCACCGTCCACCCGGTATGGGACGACGCGTCGTGAGCCTCAGCCGCAGCGACTTCGGGAGCTTCTTCGCCGCGGTCAACGACGGTCCCGCGCCCTATCGCTGGCAGCAGCGTCTGCTGGACCACCTGCTGGGCGAGGGAAGATGGCCAGACCGCCTCGTCGCGCCGACCGGGGCGGGGAAGACCTCCGTCGTCGATGTGCACGTGTTCGCGAACGCGCTGCACGCCCTGGGACTCGCCCCACGGATACCGCGCCGCCTGGCGATGGTGGTCGACCGCCGGGTGGTCGTCGACAGTCACGACGCGCACGCCCGACGGATCGCCGCGCGGCTGTCGGGAGCGACGCGAGGAGTCGTGGCCGATGTCGCCGACGCGCTCCGCGGGCTGACCGTCGACGGACCGACCGCGGCTCGGGATCCCCTCGTCACCGCCCGGATCCGCGGTGGGTCGCCGGCGCCACGGTCCTGGCTGGACTCGGTCGACAGCTGCCTGGTGCTCGCCTGTACGCCCGACATGTGGGGCAGCCGACTGCTGCTCCGTGGGTACGGAGCATCCCGGACGGCTCGGCCGCGTGCCGCCGGCCTGTTCGCGATGGACGCGGCTGTCGTGGTGGACGAGGCGCACCTGGCGCGACAGTTGCTCCTCACCGCCCGCCGGGTCGCCGACCTGCAACGCGCCGCACACCGGCCGATCGGGGTGCCGGTCCTGCAGGTCGTCGAGACCACCGCCACCCCGGACACGGCCACCGACCTGACCGAAGTCGGCGTCGCAGAGGACGACCTCGTTCCTGGCGACACATTGACGGCCCGGATGACCACACCGAAACCCGTGACGTTGGCCCCGCTGAAGGAGTGGCCGGTTCCACGGACGGGGCCAGGTCGTCGGGAGGCAGTCCGGGTGATCGCAGACCTGGTCGCCGGGCTGCGAGGCGAGGCCGGCCCGACAGTCGGGTGCGTCCTGGACACCGTCGCCCTCGCTGTCGACGTGGCCCAGGAGCTCAGGCGGGGAGGGCTGGTCGTCGAGCTGGTCGTCGGTCGGCTCCGGCCTGCCGACCTCGGAGCCATCCGGGACCGGTGGCCCGGACTGCTCGGCCCCACCGGCAACACGGGGGTCGACGTGCTCGTCGCGACCCAGACGATCGAGGTGGGCATCGACCTGGATCTGACCGCGCTCGTCACCGAACTCGCCCCGGGCACGGCACTTGTCCAGCGGTCTGGGCGCGTCAATCGGGCGGGAAGTCGCCCGTCGGGGCCGATCACGGTCGTCGTGCCGGGCGCAGCCGGCATGGGCGACGGTCGAAGGCTCCCCTACGACCACGACGACCTGGTGGCCGCCCACGCGTGGCTCGATCGGGTTGCCGGAAGGCCGGACGGCCTGGCGCCCTGGTCGGCGAGGGCGGAGCGGCCACCCGCGGCAGGGCGGCACAGGCTCGCGTGGAGCCGTCTGGAGATGGTCGACAGCTGGCAGCTCGCCAGGACCTCGATCGAGCAGCTGGCGGAACACTTCCTGGACCTCTGGTTGTCTGACGACCTCGAGGCCGACAGCGACGTGGGCCTGGTCGCCCGCGAGCTGCCGGATGACCAGATCGCAGCCGTCGAACTGCTCCGGAGCGCGCCCCCCGAGCCACACGAGGTCTTCCCGGTCGCCATCGGGAAAGCGACACAGATCCTCGCCCGTGCCTTCGACGAACTGGGCCGCGACCCGGCCGCCGCCGACGAGGGCAATGATGACGCCGTCGGTGTCGAGACGGCGAGGACGATCGGACCGCTCGTGGTGCGCGCCGGCGAGACGAGAGCGTTGCTCTCGCCTGACGATCGGCTCCGCCCGGGAGACGTTGTCGTGCTCGTGCCGCGGCTGGTCCCGACCACGGCCGGCGTCCCGGACCCGGAAGGGGCGGGCTCGTCGTCCGACGTGTTCGAGACCGGGCGACCGAACGGAGAGCAGGAACGGGCCACGCTTCGTCTCGGTGACGGGACGATGCTCCCGGTCGATCACGGAGACCCGGCCGCAGCCGACGCGGTCCGCCGGCTTCTGCTGGCCGCGTCGGCCGCCGGTCCCGAGCTCGACAGCCGAGCGGCACATGCCCTGCTGGTCGAGGAGCTGACCAGACTCCACGATGTCCTGCCGCTGCTGTGGGGCGGTGTCGTTGCGAGGTGTGTCACCCTCCTCCGCGGGCGGCTGTCCGATGCTGAGGTGACGGTTTCCGGAACCGGAACGCACCAGTGGTTGGTTGTCACCGACCGGCGTCGGGCGACAGCCGACGACGACCTACGCCAGACGTGGCGCGTCGAAGAGGTCGACCCCACGTTGGACGGACATCAGGCAGCTGTGGCCGACCGCGTGGCGCGACTGGGTCGCGTCCTTGGTCTGACCGATGACCTAGTCGACGGGCTGCGCGACGCGGGAGCACACCACGACGACGGCAAAGCCGATGTGCGCTTCCAGCGCATGCTCCGTTTCGGGTCGTCCACCTCGTCCGACGGGTCCCCGGGACTGCTGGCCAAGAGTTCCGGCCGCACGCCGCGCCGCGACGAACTCGCGCGAGCCTCGGGTGACCTACCGGACGGGTGGCGACATGAGCAGCTCTCGGTGATCTCGGCCTGGTCCGCGCTCGACCACGCAACCAGCGGACAGCGCCAGCTGGTCGTACGTCTGGTCGGGACGACGCACGGTCACGGTCGTCCCAGCTTCCGGCACGGCAGCTCGAGTCTGCTCGACCCCGGCGACACGAGCCTGACGGTGATCGACGAAACGGAACGACAGCAGGCGATGGACCTGTTCGACGTCGGGACCTGGGAGCAGCTCGTCGAAGAGACGGACGTCGAATGGGGTGTCTGGGGGATGGCCTTCCTGGAAGCGGTGCTCCGGGCAGCTGACGGTGCCGTCAGTTCCGGACTCGCCGGACCGGGGAACACACCGGAAGGGAAAGAATCGTGACCGTCCGTTTTACCGGCTTCGACGTCCGCGAGCTGTTCTCCCACGCCCTGCTGTGGGGCGCGGCGGCGATCGCCGAGGACGCCGGCGTCGCCACGGTCCGGATGAGCTGGCCTGACCCGGGCCTGTCCCCGGTCGCTCAGCTCGACGGCGGGGGGCTGGACGAGGACGAACTAGCCCGCGTAGTCCGGCGCCATGCAGCGGCCCGGGCCTCGACCGGTACCTGGATCGACGAGCCGTTCCCGTTGGAGCCGGAACGCGGACTGTTCAGCCCTCGGGTGAAGCGGATGGGCGAGGATCCGACGGTCTGGGAACAGTTCGAGCGTGCACGACATGCTGCTCTGGACCGGGCAGCCGGGTCGTTGCTGGACCTTCGGTTGATAGGCGCCCTCGGCGAACCCTCATGGTGGGTTCGCTCGCGGGGTGGCCCCGGGCTGGACCAGGACGCCGGCGCAAGCAGGTTGGAGATGCAACCGCGCAACCGGGGCAGTGAGTTCGTCGTCAGCCGACTGCGCCCGTTGACCAAGACGGTCGCGGCTCGTCCCGCGCCAGACATCGCCGCCGGTCTCGCGGGTTCGGTCGTGCGGGACGACATGGGCCGCAACGCGTCCGACAGTCGTACGGCGACCAACCTTCGGCCCTTGGGCCCGACCGACGATGCCGCCGGGTACGTCGCCCTGTGGGGCATCACCTCGACTGCACTGGTCCACCGACGACAGGGTGCGTCCGCCACCAGCACGAGCGTTCCGCTCGGCGCTGTCGTGCCGAAGGCATTCGTCGTCCCGGTCTGGCGAGGGAGCTGGACGTGCGCACGCCTGCGAAGCGTCTTGGCGAGCGACGCCCTCGCCGTCGCCGGTGGCTCCCCCGGGGACGACAACCCGGGACGACGCACCGCCGCGAAGTGGCTGCACGAACACGGCGTCCGCGGACTGATCCGCACACCGGTTGACGTGTCCGGTTCGCCGAGTGCACCAGAGCGGAGGGCGACCACCGGGCACGTCGTCGCTCTGGAGCAGGCGCTGTCCCGATGACGACACCGGCAGACGAGGGGCAGATCCCGATCGGCTTGGTCGCCCACCACGTCTTCTGTCCACGGCGGGCATGGTTGGAGGTTCAAGGCGAGCAGACCGACACCCGACAGGTGGAGATCGGCCTGCGCGCGCACCGGGCCAGTGACGACCCGTCCGGTTCACGGACAACCGTTCGGCGGGCCCTGGAGGTTCGTAGTGACGCGCGCTCGGTCTCACTGGACGGTGCGACACCGTCGAGGTGGCGGGTGACGGATCACTCACTGTCGTCGAGCAGAAGGCCACACCTGTTCGTCGCCGGGTCGAAGTGACGCCCGCAATGCGCGTACAGGTCGCGCTGCAGGTGGAGTGCCTGCGCGAGATGGGCGAGCCGGTTGTCGGAGCGGCGATCTGGTTCTCGACCCACCAGGAACGTGTCGACCTGGCGTTGACCGACCATGACGTCGACCTGGCACGTGCCGAGGTTGCGGCAACCCGCCTGACCATCGAACGTGAGGCGGCGCCTCCGCCGTTGGAGGATGACCCTCGATGTTCCCGGTGCTCGCACATCGGGGTCTGTCTGCCCGACGAGCGGGCTCTGGAGCCTGTCGCTCGACGCATCCTCGTAGCGGACCCGGACGCGCAGGTGGTGCACCTGGCTACGCCGGGTGCACGGGCGGCGGTCCGGCAAGGTCGGCTCGTCGCCGAACACCTGGGCGAGCGCCTCGCTTCCATTCCGCTCGAGCGTGTCCAAGGTGTCGTCGTCCACGGCAATGTGGACCTGAGCTCCGGGCTGCTGCGCGAACTGCTCTGGCGCGGGTTGACCGTCGTCTGGTGCTCGAGCCGCGGTCGGATGGTCGGGTGGGCGGCCAGCGGCTCATCCCCGAACGGGTCGACGCGAGTCCTGCAGGTGGGCGCCTCGGCGACCGGTCGCCTCGACCTAGCGCGGGAATTCGTCGTGGCGAAGATCGCCAACCAGGCCACCTTTGCCCGACGTCATGGCGTTGCGCCTGACGTCGTCAGGCGGCTGCGGGTCCTGTCGCGGGATGCGGTCAACGCACGGTCGGTCGCCGAGCTGTTCGGTATCGAGGGCGACGCCGCTGCCCGATACTTCGAAGTATGGCCAGCACTGATCCCGGCGGGCTGGACACAGAACGGGCAGACGGCCTGGGACCGGACGCGGCGCCCGGCGCGGGATCCTCTCAATGCGGCGCTCAACTACACCTACGCCATGACGCTTGCCGAGACTGTCCGTGCCGTGGTCGCCTGCGGACTGGATCCAAATGCTGGCTTCCTGCACTCGCCCGGCCGGAACAAGCCGGCGCTGGCCCTCGATCTGATGGAAGAACTGCGGACACCGGTCGCCGAGTCGGTGGTGCTTCGAGCCGTCAACAACGGCGAGCTGAGGTTGGCGGATTTCTCGACGGTCATGGGAGCAGTGAGCCTACGGGATCGGGGGCGGAAGGCGCTCATCGAGGCGTACGAACGCCGCGTCCAAGAGCGTTTCCGGCACCCGCTGTTCCGTTACGAGGCAACGTGGCGGCGCACCGTCGAGGTCCAGGCTCGATTGCTGCTCGGCGTTCTCGACGGCTCGCAGTCGCGCTACGTCGGGGTCCGGATCCATTGACATGGAGGCGACGCGCCGGTATCTCGTGGCCTACGACTCGCCGTCGGACCCACGGCGCGAGAGGATCGCGCACACCCTTGAGTCGTTCGGTGACCGAGTCCAGTACAGCGTGTTCGTCGTCGACGTGAGACCCGCGAAGCTCGTCCGACTTCGGACGGCCCTGGAGGCGCTCATGGACCGCGACACCGACTCGATCCTCATCGCGGATCTCGGGCCTCTGGCGTCGGTGGACAGTAGGCGGTTCGAGTTCCTCGGGCGACGGCGCGAGCCGCTCGGGCAGGGCCCGATCGTGTTGTAGCGCTCGGCGAGCGCTCCGGCGGCCCGACCGCCGCGCGCGAGCGTTCGCCGACTGTTGCCACAGGTCAGTCGGGTCATCGTCGGCCAAGCTAGCCGTGAGGGTCACCTGGCGAGTGTCGTCGGACTGAGCGCTCGCCCCTGCCGACCAGGGGGCTGCTCAACCACCGGTAGCCTGGGGACCCTGTCGCAGCCTCTTCGGAGGCTGCCCTTCATTGAGGCGACGACGAGCACGAGCCCGCCCGGGTGCGGGTGCAGTCGCAGCCTCTTCGGAGGCTGCCCTTCATTGAGGCGAGCACGGCACGGCGGGGACGGCGACGTGCGCCGGGGTCAGGTCGCAGCCTCTTCGGAGGCTGCCCTTCATTGAGGCAACACCGCGTTCACCATCGGCGGCTCGGACAACAAGTCGCAGCCTCTTCGGAGGCTGCCCTTCATTGAGGCGGGTGCGCCGGCTGTCGCCGCGGTCACCGTAAACGGGGTCGCAGCCTCTTCGGAGGCTGCCCTTCATTGAGGCCTGTGGACCCTGACCGCGCCGACCCCGAACGCGCAGTCGCAGCCTCTTCGGAGGCTGCCCTTCATTAAGGCACGTTCAGCGCCGCCCGCACCGTCTACTCCGGGATGTCGCAGCCTCTTCGGAGGCTGCCCTTCATTGAGGCAGGCCGATCCCATGGTCGCCGGGGACGGGGGCGGTGGTCGCAGCCTCTTCGGAGGCTGCCCTTCATTGAGGCGGGCTGTGTCAGACAGCGATGCTGCTCCGCGGCCAGTCGCAGCCTCTTCGGAGGCTGCCCTTCATTGAGGCCTCGACTACGAGACCGACGAGCGGCTCGTTGTCAGGTCGCAGCCTCTTCGGAGGCTGCCCTTCATTGAGGCGAGACCGCCGACGAGCACGTGTGGGCATGGAACGGGTCGCAGCCTCTTCGGAGGCTGCCCTTCATTGAGGCTGGGCCTCGCCGCTCGTCGGCGCGGTCAGCGTCTCGTCGCAGCCTCTTCGGAGGCTGCCCTTCATTGAGGCAAGGCGAACATCCTCGCGGCGATCACCGGGATCAGGGTCGCAGCCTCTTCCGAGGCTGCCCTTCATTGAGTCCCGGGACGAGGGTCGCGTGGTCGATGACCTTCGGCGCGGTCGCAGCCTCTTCGGAGGCTGCCCTTCATTGAGGCTCGACGTGCCCGACGCGATCGTCGGCCACGTCGAGGCGTCGCAGCCTCTTCGGAGGCTGCCCTTCATTGAGGCAGCCTCGGCGCGTCCCAGCAGACCCTCCCGGTCGTGGACGTGTCGCAGCCTCTTCGGAGGCTGCCCTTCATTGAGGCTTCGACAACGCCAAGGTCGCGTCGGTCAGCTTTCGGGCGGGGTCGCAGCCTCTTCGGAGGCTGCCCTTCATTGAGCCCCGCTCCACGCCAAGCTGGTCATGTCCGGGTCGCTGGGCGTCGCAGCCTCTTCGAGGCTGCCCTTCATTGAGGCGTCACCGCTGCTGGCGACCCCGTTCCGGTGGCTTCCGGTGCTGACCGCAGCCGAGAATGTCGAACTGGCGCTGCAGGTGACCGCCGTGCCGCCGGCCGAGATCGCCGATCGGACACGTACCGCGATCGTCCGGGCCGGACTCGGCGATCTCGACGACCGTCTCACCGAGGAGCTGTCCGGCGGCCAACAGCAGCGCGTCGCCGTCGCCCGGGCGCTGGTCGTCACCCCTGACCTGCTCGTCGCAGACGAGCCCACCGCCGAGCTGGACGAAGCACCGCCCGAGTCGTCCTCGCCGCGCTCCCAGCCGAGGACGACCGAAGCGCAACGGTCGTACTCGCCACCCACGACCCGACGATCGCCGCTGCCTGCGACGCCGAGCTGCATCTGCTCGACGGGCGCACCACCTGAGCAGCACTCAGGTGGGGTCGGCGTTCGACAGGAGCCGGTAAGCGGGCGGGGATGGGTGTGGGCGACGCCGGCTACGGCCCGGTCGTCGTGAGGCGGAACTCGTTGCCGTCGGGATCGGCCAGCTCGACGGAGCCGTTCTCTGCGCTGCCGAGCCGGGTCGCCCCCAGCGCGGCCAACCGGTCGACCTCGGCGATCAGTTCGCCGTCGAGCAGGGCGAGGTCGAACCGCTGCCGGTTCCTCCCGTGCTTCGGCGCCACCGGCGGGCCGCCCCACGCGACCTTGGTTCCACCGTGCGGGGACTGGACCGCGGTCTCCTCGTCCTGGTCCCACACCAGCGGCCAGCCCAGTGCCGCGGCCCAGAAGAGCCCGACCTCACGGGTGCCGTCGCACGCGAGCTCACCGAGGAACCCGCAGCCGGCCAGGTAGGAGTTGCGGGGCTCGATCACGCAGAACTCGTTGCCCTCGGGATCGGCGAGCACGACATGTCCCTCGTCCGGGAGCTGTCCGACATCGAGGTGGCTGGCGCCGCGCTCGAGCGCCGCCGCGACGACGCGCTGCTGGTCGGCGGGACTGGTGCTGGTCAGGTGCAGGTGCACCCGATTCGGACCGACCTTCCCGGCGTCGCCCCCGACGAAGCGCAGGCCGGGCTGGACATCGGACCCGGGCAGCAGCGACCCCTGCGGGTCGTCGAGGACCTCCCGGTCCAGGACGGCTGCCCAGAAGCCCGCGAGCCGGACAGGATCGGCCGCGTCGAAGGTCAAGGCCAGCAGTCGGGACGGCACAGTCGGACCCTAGGCACCGGACCGACAGCTCTGCGGGTGTTTGCGAGCGCTCACCCCTCTCACCGCACGTCAGCGCAATTGCGTGCCGCACGTCAGCGCGATTGCGTGCGCGTGTCGTCGAGACCGGGTATGAGTTCCAACGCGGTGCCCGGAGCATGGCGGTGGTCGCTCACGAGTCGGCGGAGAGTGGATCATGACGCGACGACTGGTCGTCACCGAGAACACGACCCTCGACGGTGTGGTCGAGAACGACGGCACCTGGTTCGACCCGACGGAGGACTCTGCTCGAGGGCGGGCGCTGGCCGCGGTCACCGCTGAGCACGCGGCGGCATCCGACGGCTTCCTGGTCGGGCGGACCACGTTCGAGCAGATGCGCGGTTTCTGGCCGCAGCAGCGCGACGACCGCACCGGGGTCACCGACCATCTCAACCAGGTCGCCAAGTACGTGGTGTCCACCACCCTGCAGGACCCGGGGTGGGAGGGCACCAGCGTCCTGCGAGGTGGCGACGCCCTGCGCGACGAGATCCGGGCACTGACCGAAGCCCCCGGGCGCGACATCGTGCTGACCGGCTCCATCACCCTGGCCAGCCATCTGCTTCGTGAGCACCTGGTCGACGAACTGCGCCTGTTCGTCTACCCGGTCGCCCTCGGCCGGGGCCGCCGCCTGTTCCCCCAGGACTGGACACCGTCTCGGCTGCACCTGCTCGAACTGCGACCGATCCACGACGTCGCGCTCCTGCGCTACGGCGTCCCGCGCTGAGGTGGGTTCCATCTGACCGGTGCGAGTGCGGACGACGGCTCGGTCGGCGGCGGCACCGACCGCGCGGCGCGGACCTGACCGGCCCGGATCCGGTCGACGATGTCCCGGTGACGATCCGCGCCGCGACCGCCGGGGACGTCGAGGCGGTCGTCGAGCTCGCGGCGTCCGCGCGGGCCGACCTGGCCGTCCACCAACCGGTGTTCTGGCACCCCGCGGCCGACGCACGCGACCGACATCGGCGTTTCCTGGCTGGGCAGATCGCCGACGAGGACGTCATCAGCCTCGTCGCGACCGACCTCGAGACCGTGGTCGGGTTCGCGATCGGTGTCCTCCACCCCTCTCCCCCGGTGTACGACCCGGGCGGGCCGACCTGCACGGTCGACGACTTCACCGTCGACCACGCCACCCGGTGGGCCACCACGGGCGGCGACCTGCTCCGCCAGCTCTGCGTCCGGGCCGTTGCCCGCGGCGCCGTCCAGGTGGTCGTCGCCGACCACGACCACGCCAAGCAGGCCGCCCTGGCCGCAGCCGGGCTCACCGCTGCCTCTCAGTGGTGGACCGCCCCGATCGGCTCCGCGCAGTGAACCCGCCCACCGGAAGACGAGGCCAGGTCGTCCTGGTCAACGGCCCGGCCGGGGTCGGAAAGACGACCATCAGCCGACGGCTCGCCGCGGCCGTCCCGGACGGGACCTGCATCCACGGGGACGCGCTGCGGGACTTCATCGTCACCCGCGGGCCCGGGCGACCCGCGGGACTGACCTACCTCGCCGCGGCCGCACTCACCGGGGTGCACCTCGCCGCCGGGTTCGACCGGATCGTCATCGACTACATCGTCGAACAGCCCGGCCACGTCGACCGGTTCCGCGACGCGCTGCCACCGGGCGCACCGCAGCCGGTTCTCGTCACCCTCTGGGCCCCGCTGGCCGTCGTCCGCGCCCGGGAGGCCGCCCGGCCGGGGCGGGACCGGCTCGGCGCCCGCGTCGACGCCTGCTGGTCGGCTGTCGAAGCGAACCTCGATCACCTCGGCACCCTCGTCGACGCCACCCACCCCGTCGACCGGGTCCTCGCCGACATCGAACATGCCCTGACCGACCCCAGCACGCAGCGGGACGCTTGTGCCGGCCCGCGTGGCGGGCGGGCAGAAGACAGCTGCTGAGTGCACGGTCGTCCCGCAGGCCCGCGGTCCGGCCGATACCGGAACGGACCGGGCCGCTTGTCGACAGACTCACAGCCATGGCCGCACGGACTCCTGACCTGAGTGACGGAGTCGTCCGGCTCCGGGCCTTCCTCGCCGACGACGCCGGCGTGCACCTCGCGGGCGAGGACGAGGCCACCGTCCGGTTCCTCTCCGGTGGGACCTCCACGCTCGCCGGCACCCGGGCGTGGATCGCCACGCAGGGGGCCGGGTGGGCATCGGGCGGACCGGCTCTCGTCCTCGCCATCGAGGACCTCGCAAACGGGCAGCTCGCCGGGATGGTCGAAGCCCGGTTCGACGTGTCGCCGGCCGACGGTGTCCCAACCGGGGCGGCCAACCTCTCGTACGGCCTGTACCCGGCAGCCCGGGGTCGGGGCCTGGCGGCCCGCGCTGTCCGCCTCCTGCTCGGCGAGCTCGCCCGTCGAGAGGTTCTGGAAGCGGTGATCCGGGTGGATGCGGCGAACACCGCCTCGGTGGCGTTGGTGCCACGCCTGGGGTTCTTGGAGGTCGCACCCGTCACGACGACCGACGGGGCACCGCTCCGAGTCTTCCGCTCATCGACCGATCTGGGCGTCGATCCAGCGCCGCCAACCTCTCCAGCAGACCGCGACACGGTGTTGTCCGGTGGCCGGTTCGCTCAGCCGGTCCGTCGTGGCGACGAGGTCCACCGGACCGCCGGCCGCGGCGCGGAGAACGTCCACGCCCTGCTCGACCACTTCGCGAGCCGCGGGTGTGCGCTGACGCCGCGGGTCCACGGCTTCTCCCCGGACGGCAGCCGGGAGGTGCTGAGCTGGTTGCCCGGGACCGCGGCCGTCCCACCTGTGACCACCCCTGCCCGGTCCGAGCAGGCACTGGTCAGCGTCGCCCGCGCCATCCGCACCGTCCACGACGCCGCCATCGGCTTTGCGCCGCCCGGCGAGACCTGGCAGACCGACACCCTCGCCGTCCCGGACCCCGCAGAGCTCATCGGCCACCGCGACCTCGGGTCCTGGAACATCCTGTTCGACGGCCCCGACGTCGTCGGGATCATCGACTGGGACCTCGCCGGTCCGACCACCCGGGCTTTCGACCTCGCGATCGCCGCCCACTCCTTCGTGCCCCTGCACCCCACCCGCGACCTCGCCTCGTGGGGGTGGCCGGACGAGCCGGACCGCGCCGCCCGCCTCGCCGCCTTCGCTGCCGCGTACGGTCCCGAACTCGGCCCCGCGCA
>CAXTBU010000011.1:52611-55309 GCA_964242885.1 uncultured Actinomycetales bacterium | reverse complement strand
GAGCAGCGCGAGGACCTCCGGGCCGATCATGGTCACGTCCCCGGCGCCGATCGTGAGCACGACGTCACCCGGGCGGGAGCGGTCGGCGACCACCTGCGGGGTCGCCGTCCAGCTACGGGAGTAGGTGACCCGATCGGCGGGCAGCGGAACCGCGGCGGCCACCAGGGCTCCGCTGACGGTCGGGTCCGGGTCCTCCCGCGCGCCGTACACGTCCATCACCACGACCTCGTCGGCAGCACCCAAGGCCCTGCCGAAGGCGTCGGCGAAGATCCGGGTCCGGCTGTAGAGGTGCGGCTGGAAGACCGCGACCACCCGACCCGAGCCGGCGACGGTCCGGGCGGCGGCCACCGCGGCGGCGACCTCCGTCGGGTGGTGGGCGTACTCGTCGAAGACCCGCACGCCACCGGAGCGGCCCTTGGCCTCGAACCGCCGGCGGGTCCCGGCGAAGCCCGCCAGCGCCTCGACGACCGTCGTCGGGTCCGCGCCCAGCGCCACCGCGGCCGCGACCGCGCACGCCGCGTCGGCGACGTTGTGCCGGCCCGGGACCCGCAGCCGCAGCGCGCCGTCCCAGCGGGTGCCGTCCGGCGTGGTCAGCGACAGACCGGTGCGTGAGCCGGTGCCGGCCAGCCGCACCTCGCCCAGCCGCACCTCGCCCAGCCCGACTTCTCCCGGCCCGACTCCTCCCGGCCCGATTCCGCCCGGCCCGATTCCGCCCGGCCCCGGGCCGCCCGCGGACCCGACCCTGACCACCCGGCGGCCGGAGCCGTCACCGGCGTACCGGGCGGCGGCGGAGTCGGCGAGCGCCGCGGACCCGGGGTCGTCGGCCCCCGCGACCAGCACCCCGCCCGGGCGGACCCGGTCCGCGAACGCGTCGAAGGCCAGCGCGTAGGCCTGTTCGGTGCCGTAGTTGTCCAGGTGGTCGGCCTCCACGTTGGGGACCACCGCCACCTCCGGGGCGAACAGCAGGAAGGAGCCGTCGGACTCGTCCGCCTCGGCGACGAACACCTCGCCCCGGCCCTCGTGCGCGTTCGCACCGGACCCGGCCAGCTGCCCACCGATGGCGAAGGACGGGTCGAATCCGGCGGCCTGCAGGGCGACGGTGAGCATCGAGGTGGTCGTGGTCTTGCCGTGCGTCCCGCTGACCGCGGCCACCCGCCGGCCGGCCATCAGCGAGACCAGCGCCACCACCCGGGGCAGCACGAGCAGCCCCGCCGCACGGGCGGCCACCAGCTCCGGGTTGTCCGGCCGGATCGCCGAGGAGACGACGAGGGTGTCCACGCCGTCGACCGCGGCGGCGTCGTGCCCGACGGTCGTCCGCACGCCGAGCGCGCGCAGCGCGGTCAGCTCGCGGCTGTCGCGGGAGTCCGAGCCGGACACGGTGATCCCCCGGGCGCGCATCATCGCCGCGAGCCCGGACATCGAGATCCCGCCGAGTCCCACGAAGTGCACCGCGCCGAGGTCGGCCGCGTCCGGGACCGGGGTCGCCGGGTCGATGAAGCTCATGCGCGCCCGCCCTCGGCTGCGGCCGGGTGGCTGGGGTCGACGTCGCGCGCCGTGCCCCGGGAGCGGCGGGCGATCCGCAGCACCTGCGCGGCCAGCCGGTCGTCGGCATCGCCGTGCCCGGCGTCGCGGCCGGCCGCCGACATCCCCGCCAGCCGTGCGGGGTCGCCCAGCAGGTCCCCGGCCAGCTCGGCGACGGTGTCCGCCGTCAGGTCGGCGTCGTCGACCAGCAGCGCCGCGCCGGCCGCGACCAGGGGGGCGGCGTTGCGTCCCTGCTCCCCGTTGCCGTGCGGGAGCGGGACGAACACCGCGGGCAGTCCGACCGCGGCCAGCTCGGCGCAGGTCATCGCCCCGGACCTGCACAGGGCCAGGTCGGCCGCGGCGTACGCGAGGTCCATCCGGTCGGTGTACTCGACCCGCACCACACCGTCGGGAGCCGGCCGCTCGGCGGCGTCGGGGTCCACCATCCCCGCGGCGGCCGGGCCGGTGACGTGCAGCATCCCGAACCCGCGCGCCGCCAGCCCCGCCGCGGCGCCGGCCGCCGCCCGGTTGATCGAGGCCGCGCCCTGGGAGCCGCCGGTGACCAGCAGGGTCGGCCGGTCCGGGCCCAGCCCGAACGACTCGCGGGCACCGCTCCGGACGGCGGCGCGGTCCAGCCCGCTGATGGTGCGGCGCAGCGGGATGCCGGTCACCGTCGCGTGCGGCAGCGTCCCGGCGACGGCGGTGTGCACGTGGGCGGTCAGCCGGGCGCCGACCCGGTTCGCCAGTCCCGGCAGCGCGTTCGACTCGTGCACAACCGACGGGATGCCCGCCCGGCGGGCCGCCAGGTAGGCCGGCAGCGCGGCGTAGCTGCCGAAGCCGACCACCACGTCGGCACCTGCCGCGGCCAGGGCCCGACCGGCTGCCCGGTACGCGCCGGCCAGCCGCGGGCCGACGCTGAGCAGCGCCCGCCCGGGCCGCCGCGGCAGCGGGACGGCGGGGATCGTCACCAGCGGGTAGCCGCGGGCTGGGACCAGCCTGGTCTCCAGTCCGCGGGCGGTGCCCAGCACGGTGACGGCCACGCCCGGCTCCGCACGGCGCAGCGCGTCGGCCAGGGCCAGCGCCGGCTCGAGGTGGCCCGCGGTGCCGCCGGCCGCCAGCACCACCGACAACGGGTGCACCCCGGTCACAGGCGCGGTCACGCCCGCCGCTCGCGGCG